>PDQE01000073.1 GCA_002747735.1 Flavobacteriales bacterium
AATCTCCTTGTAATATCTCGATATTACTCGAAAATTTCATAAAATTTCTAATCAAAAATAAAGAAAGCTGTGGTCACAATATTAATCGAATTCAGGTTTTAAGTGATTTTACCAATTCTGTCCTGAATTATTTTAACCCGAATTATTCATCAAATCTTTGTTGTAAAGGTTGAGTGTCATAAAATAAATGATTACGCAATTGAGGCATATTTCGTTATATGGCGATTGGTAAAAATCAAATAAATTTAGTCTGGCTTTATATGAATAATTCAAACCGGTTTGGCCATCCTTAGGGCTGTTTATAAATAATGGAAAATATGTAATGGCCGAACAAATTTTTCCAACAAAAATTTACGATACTTATAACTGTCCTAAAATAATATGAGTCTTAAAAATCAATTACGATGAAAAAAATAATTTTTTGGTCTATTATTGTGGCCATGGCTGGATTTTTATTCGGTTTTGACACGGTAGTTATATCTGGTGCAGACAAAAAGCTACAAGTCCTGTGGGGTTCTTCAGATGCGTTTCATGGTACTGTAGTTATGGCTATGGCACTTTGGGGTACCGTAATAGGTGCTATATTTGGAGGTATTCCTGCCGATAAATGGGGCAGAAAAAAAACACTTATTGTTATCGGGATATTATACACAGTGTCCGCATTGGGTTCGGCATTGGCTAATGACCCTTATATTTTTGCAGTTTTCCGGTTTTTGGGTGGCTTGGGTGTGGGGGCATCTACTATTGCAGCACCGGCCTATGTTTCAGAAATTGCCCCGGCAAAAGACAGAGGGCGGTTAGTAGCCCTATATCAGTTTAATATCGTTTTTGGGATATTGATAGCATTTTTATCTAACTATTTGCTTAATGGAATAGGTGATAATGCTTGGCGGTGGATGCTTGGGGTGGAGGCTATACCGGCAGTTATTTATACCGTTTTAGTATTTACGATACCCGCAAGCCCAAGGTGGTTATTGCTCAATGGCAGAGAAGAAGATGCCAGTAAAACGTTGGCTTTATTGTATCCAAAACAGTATGTAACAGAGAAAATTGAAGAAATAAGGAGTGCCCAAAAAATCCATAAAGGCCATACAGAGAATATTTTTATAAAAAAATATCGTTTTCCGCTTACGTTGGCATTTCTTATCGCTTTTTTTAATCAGTTTTCGGGCATTAATGCGTTTTTGTATTACGCACCTAGAATTTTTCAAGAGGCTGGCTTGGGGGAAAGTACAGCTCTTTTAAGCAGTATAGGCATTGGGTTGGTCAATTTGGTTTTTACGCTCATCGGTTTGGCATTGATAGATAGGTTGGGGCGTAAGGTGCTTATGTATATCTGTTCGTTTGGTTATATTATTTCGCTTTCATTGGTGGCTTTGGCATTTTTTAATGGCTGGACGGGAATGTCTGTTCCCATTTTTTTGTTTCTTTTTATTGCAGCACATGCCATAGGTCAAGGAACAGTTATTTGGGTGTTTATATCAGAGATATTTCCTAATCATCTTAGGGCATCCGGACAAGCTTTTGGTAGTTCCACACATTGGGTGTTGGCTGCTGTTATTCCGTCGTTAATTCCATTTTTGTTCGCTAAAATAGGTGCTGGTGTAGTATTTGCATTTTTTGCCTTTATGATGGTGTTACAATTGTTGTTTGTTATTTTTATGATGCCGGAAACAAAAGGGGTAAGCCTGGAAGAATTGGAAGAGAAAATGATTAAGTAATAAGTGCAAATTATAACGGTAAAATGAAGAGTAATCCACCATCCGTTATCTGTTACGGTGAAATCCTTTGGGATGTTTTTCCTAATCATAAGAAAATAGGCGGTGCACCGCTCAATGTAGCTTTACGGTTAAAATCGTTTGGTATAGCAACAGATATTATAAGTAGGGTGGGTGATGATGCCGACGGAAAAGCAGCCTTGGCTTATTTAAAAGAAAATGGTTTAGAGGGGCATTTAGTACAAATAAGCCAAGTACACAGAACCGGAGCAGTAAACGTAATTTTAGACCCTACGGGTTCTGCTTCCTATACCATTGTACGCCCGGTAGCATGGGATAAAATAACCTGTACGGATATGGCTGTTAGAGCCGTTAAAGAGGCGGATGCTTTTATTTTTGGCAGCTTGGCATGTAGGGGTGCGATTTCAAAAAATACCTTGCTAAAACTATTGCCAAATGCAAATTGTAAAATTTTTGACTTAAATCTTCGCCCCCCTTTTTATTCAATTGATTTGTTACTTGAGATGATGCAAACTTCTGATTTTATTAAATGTAATGAAAAAGAACTGCGGGAGGTTTGTAATGCTTTTTGGTTTAATTCCCCGTCCGTAAGAAAACAGATGCAATTTTTAGCTGAAAAATGTAATACCAACCAAATTTGTGTTACTTTGGGTAAAGACGGGGCAATTTTATTGTATGAGGGCTGTTTTTATCAAAATAGAGGCTATGCCGTAAAGGTGGCAGATACCGTAGGGGCAGGTGATTCTTTCTTGGCGGCTTTAATCAGCCGGTTGCTACAGGGTAATAAACCTGGGGCAGCCTTGAACTTTGCCACTGCCGTTGGTGCACTTGTTGCCGGTAAAGTAGGAGCTAATCCCAGATTGGACCCGGAAGAAATAGAACAGATGATGCAAAATGGATAATAGGTATTATTGTATTTCAGTGATGTGTCAGTTATTTATTATGATTTTCGATGAATGTTCTATAATTTACGATATTTAATCCTTTTTTGTCGGCATACGACACATTTTCAATATTTTATTCTTTATGTTTTCTTAAAAAAACTTTTTCTGTTTCAGATATTTTCGTTTTATTTGCATTTGATTAGCAAGAGGAATTTTTTTAACATTTCAAATTTGTTTTTAGGAATTAAGAATAATGAACATTATTTTAAGTTTAAAAAAGACTTTTATTAATTGAAAAAAACTAAGTGTAAACTAGCTCTTTTATTATGAAATTAAAACTGCTTAAACAAGCAATGTTTGCCGTGGTACTGTTTTTAACAGGCATTATATCGGCACAGACAGTAACCGTTACAGGAACAGTAACAGACGCCAATGGCCCTATGCTGGGGGTAAATGTTATTGAAAAAGGAACTGTAAACGGAGTAACTACAGATTTTGACGGGAATTACACTATAAACGTGGCATCAGATGCTATTTTAGTGTTTAGTTTTGTTGGTTACAAAACTCAGGAAATCTCTGTTGACGGGAAAACAACTATTAATGTAACCATGCAGGAAGATACTGCATTATTAGAAGAAGTTGTGGTAATTGGTTACGGTACCACCACAGTTAAAGATGCAACAGGTGCTGTGTCAGCAGTAACCTCTGATGATTTTAATGGAGGTGTAATCGCCTCTCCTGAGGAATTGATTCAAGGTAAAACCGCAGGAGTACAAATTACTCAAACCAGTGGAGAACCTGGTGCGGGAATAAATATTAGAATTAGGGGTACTACATCAGTTCGATCAAATAACAATCCGCTGTTTGTGGTGGATGGTGTGCCTCTTGCTGGAGATAACACTTCTGCAACCGGACAGGATTTGGGTTTTGGCACCAGTGGTTCAAAAAATCCATTAAACTTTTTAAATCCCAATGATATTGAAAGTATAAGTGTTTTAAAAGATGCTTCATCCACTGCAATTTATGGTTCAAGAGGTGCTAATGGTGTAGTTATAATTACAACAAAAAGCGGCAAAGGTGCTCGTGGAGGAGCCTTTGAATTTTCATCTTCATTGAGCTATTCTTCACCGGCTAACAAATATGATTTATTGGGACGTGAAGAATTTCTTGGTGCTGTAGCTCAGTTTGGAGGTGATCCCGCATTACAAGATGCAGGATCAAATACAGATTGGCAGGATGTGGTAACACGAAATACGTTGTCTCATAATCAAAATATTTCTTATTCGCATGCATATAAGGCCGGATTCGTTCGTGCAACTGTAGGTTATGGAAAACAAAATGGAGTGATGGAAAACTCCTCTTTGGAGAGGTTAACCGGAAGGCTTAACTGGACGCATCGTTTATTTGATGATAAATTGACACTCAATCTACAAACTACAATTTCTAAAGTAGATGATGAATCTCCTGCTGTAAGTGGTAGTGCCGGCTACAGGGGTGATGTTTTAGGAGCTGCTTATTCCGCTAACCCAACTTGGCCAAACGACCCTGATTTTGATTCTGGTGGGCAAAGAAGTCCTGCTACTTATTTAGAATACGTAGAGAGTTTAACCAAAACAAAAAGAGCATTATTGAACTTTTCCGGAGAATATGAAATTACACCTGAATTTTCAGGTAAAGTTAATTTGGGTTATGATACTTCTCATTCTGAAAGAAGTGGTGTGGTATCAGAATTTGGCAGAAATATTGGCGATGGTACTTTTGGCAATGGAATAGGTTCATTAAATGATATTGATGTTAAGAATAAATTATTGGAGGTTACTTTAAAGTATAAAAAGGAATTTGAGAACTCTACCTTAGACGCTTTAATTGGTTATTCTTATCAGGATTTTGGAAGAAGTGGAAGGAATATTAGAGGTTGGGGTTTTGCTTCTTCAGATTTACGTCAAATGGTTTCTGATTTGGAGACATCCTCTGCTGCTATAGAAGATGCCATTTCAGGTGATTATCAACAATACGGTTATAATGATCAAGGTACATTTTTTATAAATAGATTGTTTCCTGATCCTATAACTGATACACCTTCGGGGCCGCCAAGTGGAATTGTTGGAGTTAGGTCTGTTGTAGGAGACTTTTTTGACTTTACTGATGAGTTACAATCTTATTTTGCCAGAGTAAATTATACACTTGCTGATAAATATTTGTTTACTGTTACGATGAGGGCTGATGGTTCTTCAAGGTTTGGTGAAAATAATCAATATGGCTACTTTCCTTCTGCTGCCTTTGCATGGAAAATACATGAAGAGGAATTTATGGGAGATACTTTTTCTAATTTAAAATTAAGGTTAGGAGCTGGTATAACTGGTAATCAGGAAGGATTAGGATACGGTAATTTTATTGCCAGACAACGTTATGGAGGTATTGGTATCAAAAACAATGGTTCAATTAATGTTCCCGGATTATCAACTGTTTCTTTTCCTAATCCGGATTTAAAATGGGAAGAAACAACTTCTTACGGAGTAGGTATTGATTTTGGGTTTAGTAATAATAGATTAACAGGTAGTATTGATTTTTATAGAAAAGAAACAGCTGATTTACTACTTAAAGTTCAGGCGGCACAACCTTCACCACAACCAACTTTCTTCAAGAATCTAGATGCGATTGTTCTTAATCAAGGTGTTGAATTTGCTCTGAATTATGATATAATTAGAACAGATGATTTAAACTGGGGTGCTAGTTTTAATATTGCTTATAACAAAAATGAGCTTCAGGATTTTGCTGGGTTAATTCCTGCCGGAACTATTCGTGGACAAGGTTTGTCAAACGCTTTTGCTCAGATGCTTGCAGGTGGACATCCTTTGTTTTCATATTACTTGAGAGAGTTTAAAGGTTTTGATCAAAATGGACAACCAATAGGAGATGTTCAAGATTTTGTTGGTAAAAGTGCTCTGCCTGATTATACTGGAGGATTATCAACTAATGTAGGTTATAAAAACTGGGATTTTTCAGCATATTTTGCTGGACAGTTTGGGCATTATGTTTATAATAATACCAAAAATGCTCTTTTCACAGCAGGTGCCATTAGTAATGCGAGAAATGTTACACCTGATGTGTTAACAAGTGGTGAGGCTGGTAATGCCGAGGCATCCGTATCTACCAGATTTTTGGAGAAAGGCGATTTTGTCAGGTTGCAAAATGCTACGATTGGATATAACGTCCCTCTAAAAGAGGGTAGTGGTATTAAAAGCCTGAGGCTTTCTTTGAATGGCCAAAATCTTTTCGTAATTACTAAATATACCGGTTTGGATCCTGAGGTTAATACTACTTCTTCGGGCTTTTTAAATGACATTCCTACTGCGGGTATTGAATATACTTCATATCCAAGGCCAAGGACATTTACATTAGGATTAAATCTAACGTTTTAAAAAAATAAGATGAAAAATAAAAGAATTTATACATATTTATTATTCACCTCTTTAATGGTGACAGCTTTCTCTTGTACCGATTTGAAAATTAAAGAAACTGATTCTATTTTTATTGAATCTTCCGGAGGAGAATTTACAGGAGTAGCTGATGTAGAGTCCTCTTTGACCAATTTGTATGGTGGGGTTAGAGGCCAAGTTGAAAGTCATGAAACTTTATACGGATTAAGTGAAGTTTCTTCTGATGAAATGTTAATACCTACAAGAGGTACAGACTGGGGAGACAACGGTATTTGGAGAACACTACATCAACATACATGGGGTCCTACTCATTTGTTTATTCTTAAGACATGGAATAATTTCAATCAAAATGTCTTTTTAGCTAACGAAATTATTGATGCCAGAAGTAACCCTACAGAACAACAAGCTGCCGAGGCTAAGTTTTTAAGAGCTTTTAATATGTGGGTTATTATGGATATGTTTGGGCAAGTACCTTTTAGAGAAGTTGATGAAGGTCCTGATGTAAATCCTAAAGTCTTGACGAGAATGGAAGCTTTTGATTTTATCATGAAAGATTTGGATGATGCAATTTCAATATTACCCTCCAGAGCTCCGGGAGAAACCAATAAAGCCGGTAAAGCTGCTGCATTATTTTTAAAAGCAAGAATGTTATTGAACAAACATATTTATAACGGAACTGGAACAGCCGATGCCAGTGATATGACAGAAGTAATTAATATTGTTGATTTAATTGCTGCTGAAGGCCACTCTTTAGAATCCGGTTATTTTGATATCTTTAAGGATTCACCTGATAATGAGACAATATGGCATACTAATAGCTCTACAGGGAATAGAATATGGAGTGGGTTACACTACCATCAAGTAACTCCAACACAAACAGGTGGTGGTTGGAACGGATTTTCAACTTTAGCTGAATTTTATGATTCATTTGAAGGCCCTTCAGATTCTAATTTAAAAGGTGAAGGTCAGGAAGAACGTAGAGGCTGGGTTCCTGATGCCACTACTGCTGATGACTCAAATTTTGGTATTGGTTATGGATTTTTAATCGGACAACAATATGATAAGGAAGGTACTCCTCTTAAAGACAGGGCAGGTGCACCTTTATCGTTTACAAAAGATTTTCCCGGTTTAGTTGGAAACAGGGAGTATAATGGTATAAGAGTGTTAAAATATCATCCTGCTAATGGTGATTTTGCCAGTCACGTAATTGTATTTCGTTATGCAGAAGCTCATTTGATGAAAGCAGAAGCCCTGATGAGAAGTGGGGGTGATGCTAAAGATTTAGTTAATGAACTAAGAGCAATAAGAGGAGCAAGTGCACTTGCTGCTGTTACAGAAGAAGATATGTTAGCAGAGCGAGGTAGAGAGTTATATCAAGAAATGGTTAGAAGAACTGATTTGATTCGTTTTGGTAAATTTACAGATGCCTGGGAATTTAAGGAAGCCGCTTCAGTGGGTGATGAAACTAAAACATTATTTCCTATCCCAACAAATGCACTCTTATCAAACCCGAACTTAACTCAAAATCCGGGTTATTAGTTTAATTGAATAATACATATTCAGAATAAATAAAAACGTCCTTATTTTTAGGGCGTTTTTTTGTAATTTATGTAACTATTTTTAATTTTATAGCCATTTTCCTAAAAAGCCAGACCTTTCAATTTCTTAAAAAAATACTTTAAATAATGCAAAAATTATGCATCGCTTTTGCTGTTTTTATGGTATTAGTTTCTTGTAAAAACAAAACATCAGAAACTAAACCGGAACAGTACAAAAATGCACTTTTTACTAAGATGAATCCAAACCAGACTGGTCTGGATTTTATCAATAAAGTTGATAGTGAAAAAGACTTTAATATTTTTAAATATCGCAATTTTTACAATGGTGGTGGTGTGGCGATTGGAGATATAAACAATGACAGCCTACCGGATGTGTATCTTACGGCTAATCGGGGTAAAAATAAACTTTTCCTTAATAAGGGGGGCTTTACTTTTGAAGATATTTCAGAAAAATCAAAAACCGTTGGTTCCAGATCGTGGTCCACCGGTGTAGTTATGGTAGATATTAATGCAGATGGTTGGTTAGATATTTATGTCTGCAATGCCGGCAATGTAAAAGGAGACGACCAGAAAAATGAACTTTATATTAATAACGGCGATTTGACTTTTACAGAAAAAGCCGAAGAATATAATCTTGCAGATAGTGGGTTTACAACACATACTGCCTTTTTTGATTACGATAATGATGGTGATTTAGATGCCTATATCCTAAATAACAGTTTTATACCGGTAAGCAGCTTGGGATATACAAATAAACGTAAACTCCGAAGTCAGGATTGGGATTTGCCCGAAATGTTTAAAGGCGGTGGCGATAAATTGTTGCGAAATGATAATGGCAAGTTTACCGATGTAAGTGGAGAAGCTGGTATTTATGGTAGCCTTATCGGCTTTGGGCTAGGCGTTACCATAGGTGATGTAAATGATGACTTATGGCCAGACATATATGTGTCAAATGATTTCTATGAACGGGATTACCTCTATATTAATAATGGAGATGGCACTTTTACCGAAGATATAAAAAATCGTATGTCTCATCTTAGCCTCTCTTCCATGGGTGCCGATATGGCTGATATAAATAACGATGGTAATCCCGAGATTTTCGTAACCGATATGCTGCCCGAAAACGACGAAAGGTTAAAAAACACCAGTGATTTTGAACGCTATGATGTCTATCAGCTTAAAAAAAGTAAAGATTTTTACAATCAATACATGCAAAATACGCTACAATTAAATAATGGCGATAATACTTTTTCCGAAATCGCTTTTTATAGTGGTGTAGCACAAACTGACTGGTCTTGGGGAGCCTTACTCTTTGATATGGACAATGATGGGTATAAGGACATATTTGTCTGTAACGGCATCTATCGCGACCTTACTAATATGGATTTTATGGACTTCTTTGCCAATGAAATTTATCAAGATATGGCCATTTCGGGGGTGAAAACGCAACAGGATTCTATCATCAACAGTATGCCTATTACACCAATTGTAAACTATGCCTTTCAGAATAATAAAGACCTTACTTTTACTAACCAAACTAAAAATTGGGGTTTCGCTACGCCAGGTTTTTCAAACGGTGCCGCTTATGGCGATTTGGATAATGATGGCGATTTGGATGTGATAATTAATAATATGAACATGCCTTTGTTTGTATATGAAAATCAATCGAAAAAGAACTATTTAAAAATAAATCTAAAAGGCGAAAAACCCAATACTTTTGCTATTGGAAGTATTGTTGAACTTTTTGTGAATGGTCAAATTTTACGCCAAGAACTCATCCCTTCCCGTGGTTTTCAGTCGTCAGTTGACTATACCATGACATTTGGTTTGGGCAAAGTATCCAAAATAGATTCTTTAAGGGTAATCTGGCCCAATAGAAAAGTGCAGAGTCTGGGTGTTACCAAAGCAAATCAAACTTTGTATTTAAAAATTGAAGATGCTGTCCATCCTTATGTGCCACGTAAAATTGAACCTCAAAAAACCTATTTTGCTGAGGTTCAAAATCGGTTAATGGTTCATAAAGAAGATAGCTATATAGATTTTAATTATGAAAGCCTGATTCCTAAAATGCAATCTAAAGAAGGGCCGGCCATAGCAGTTGCTGATATTGATAATGACGGTAACGACGATATTTTTATTGGTGGGGCATACGACCAGAAAGGTCAATTGTATCTGCAGAAAAGAAGTGGCGGGTTTGTACCGGATAGATTTACTACTGATGCTATATTTGAAGATACCTGTGCTAAATTTGTAGATATAGATAATGACAAGGATATGGATTTGATTATAGGATCCGGAGGTAATTTTCAAGGTGCCCGTACTGGGATTAGGGCTTATATAAATGATGGTAAAGGCAATTTTGGAGATTATATAATTTTGTCTCGTTCACAGAGTAATATTTCATCAATAGCTCCCTATGACTTTGATAATGATGGCGATATAGACTTGTTTGTTACTGGTCTTAACGTTGTTGGAGTATATGGTGTCACTCCCCAAAATATGCTGTTGGAAAATGATGGTAATGGAAATTTTAAAAATGTAACCGATATAAAAGCATCGGCAACCAAGAATATTGGTATGTCTACTTATGCTATATGGCAAGATATAGATGACGATGGAAGAAAAGATTTAATCGTTGTGGGAGAATGGATGGCACCTAAAATATTTAAAAATAACAATAGGGAATTGGTAGAGATGGTAACCAATTTGGGTGAATACTCGGGTTTGTATAACACTATCGCATCAACTGATTTAGATAATGATGGAGATATGGACCTGATTTTGGGCAATCGTGGTTTAAATGCAGCATATAATGCTGATAAAAAACAGCCGGCCAAAATGTACATTAATGATTTTGATAATAACGGTACTACCGAACAGATATTTACCAGAACCATTGACGGCCGTGATTTCCCTATTCATTTAAAACGCGAACTCACCGGTCAGATAAATTCCCTAAAAAAGCAAAATTTAAAATTCAGTGAATATGCTGTAAAATCTATTGATGAACTTTTTCCTAAAGAAGTTTTAGCTGCATCAGAGGTTAAAACTATTACCACTTTTGCCAGTTTGGTTGCTTATAATAATGGTAATGGCAAATTTACGGTAAAAAAATTGCCAGACACGGCACAGTTGTCTTGTATTTGTGCTATTATTTGTGAAGATTTAAATAAAGATGGTAATAAAGACTTAGTACTGGCAGGTAATAATTTTAATTTAAAACCTCAGTTCTCCCGACTGGATGCCTTACATGGCTTAATTTTATTAAATCAAAGTGAGGAAGGTTTTAAAGATTTAAAAAATTCAGGTTTTAAAGTTTTCGGTGAAGTTAAAGAAATGCAATGGTTTACGGATAAAAATGGCAAAAGATATTTGCTGGTAGCTGTTAATAATGAACAACCTAAGGTTTTTAGAGTAAACTAGGCCTTTTCCTGCTTAACCCAACCCAAAGGTTTACCGCCAAGAAACAAAATGTTGAGCATTAAAATACATATAAGAAATAAAAATGAAAGTACTAAAAAATTGCAGAGTCTTAGGAGAAATATGCTAGGTTTTGTAATGGGCTTTATCCTCTTAATTTCTTTTCTTTCTTGCATAAAACAAGAAAGCAATAACACTTTGTTTATAAAAATAGAACCTGAAAAAAGTGGTGTAACTTTTCAAAATACTCTACATCCAACCAATGCACTTAATATTTTAGATTATCTTTATTATTACAATGGTGCCGGAGTAGCGGTTGGAGACATTAACAATGATAATTTGCCTGATGTGTATTTTACTTCAAATCAGGGAAATAATAAATTATATTTAAACAAAGGTAATTTTACTTTTGAAGATATTACCGAAAAAACCGGTGTAGTTGGTAAATCTGATTGGAACACGGGTACTGTAATGGCAGATGTTAATGGTGATGGTTTTTTGGATATTTATGTCTGTGCGGTGGTAGGTATTCACGGTTTTGAAGGTGCTAATGAGTTGTTTATTAACAATGGCGATAATACTTTTACCGAACAAGCAGAGCAATACGGATTAGCATTTAAGAATTATTCCACCTCAGCAGCATTTTTTGATTATGATAACGATGGCGATTTAGATATGTACTTGCTCAATCATGCTGTTCATACCCAAAATTCTTTTGGAAAGGCTGAAATCCGAAATAATAGAGATGAAAAAAGTGGTGATAAATTATTGCGAAATGATGATAATGTTTTTACGGATGTAAGTGCAGAAGCCGGTATTTTTGGTGGTGCAAATGGTTACGGCTTAGGAATTGCTGTTCAAGATTTTAACCAGGACGGCTTTACTGATATTTATGTGAGTAATGATTTTCATGAAGATGATTATTATTACCTAAATAATGGTGATGGTACTTTCACTGAACAACTCAAAAAATATTTTGGAAAAACAAGTCGGTTTTCTATGGGAAATGATGTAGCCGATATAAACCATGATGGCCTTCCGGATATATTAACGCTAGATATGGCTCCTGAGGATGAAGTAGTTTTAAAGGCCTCTATGGGAGATGAATCAACTGATATACTCAATATGCGAACGCAAAATATGGGCTATCATTATCAATATGCCCGCAATATGTTACAAATAAATGATGGTTCCAACTTTTGTGAAACGGCACTTCTTAGTGGTATTTCTTCAACGGATTGGAGTTGGTCGGCCTTGTTCTCAGATTATAATCAGGATGGAGAACAGGATGTTTTTATTACCAACGGTATCCCTAAACGCCCCAATAATCTTGATTATATAAAATATTTGTCTAATAATCAGATAAGAGAACAATTAGATAAGACCAACCTTATAGATAACGAAGCCCTAAAAATGATGCCGTCCGGAAATGTTGCTAATGTTATGTATCAAGGTACAGGAAATATAAAATATAAGAACCAGACCGTTAGCTGGATAGGTGATGAAGCAGTCATTTCCAATGGTGCTGCTTATGCTGATTTTGACAATGATGGTGATATTGATTTAGTTACCAATAATATAAATACCCCGGTAACATTCTATAAAAATACCATTGACACCACTACTAATTACTTAAAATTCAAATTCAAATATAAAAGAGGCAATGTTTTTGGTCTAGGAACAAAGGTTATTTCTTACCACAACGGAATAATGCAATATTGTCAATTGTTTAATTCAAAAGGATTTCAATCGTCCTCTGAAGCTATTTTACATTTTGGGTATGGAGATACAGAAATTATAGATTCTTTAAAAGTAATTTGGCCAGATAATACTATCCAAACTGCAGAGTATATTAAGACTAACCAAACATTAACTATAATTCCGCTTAATAAACGTATTCATGTAAATTATGATATTTTATTCCCTAAAAAGTCACCATGGTTAACAAAAATAGATAGTATAAAAGGATTAGACTTTACCCACATAGAAAACAGCTATATAGATGCTAATAAACATAAATTGATACCTTATCAGATTTCTGACCGTGGACCCGCTACAGTTGTAGGAGATTTTAATAATGATGGTAAAGATGATGTATTTTTTGGTGCCTCTAAAGGTAAATCATCTCAGCTTTTTATTCAGACCGAAATAGGATTTGTTAAAAGCAATGCTGATATTTTTAATCAAGACAAGCAAAGTGAATTTGTTGCTGCTTGTATTTTGGATGCTAATAACGATGGTAGAAACGATTTGTTTGTGGCTGCAGGAGGCGGTGAATATTATGGAAATTCCAAGCCCCTGTTAGATAAGCTGTATATAAATAAAAATGGCAACCGCTTTTTGGCCACTGCTTTACCCGAATATTTTGAAAACGCTGCTGTAGTCAAGTCTTTTGATGTAGATAATGATGGTGATATAGATTTGTTCATTGGCAATCATGCCAATGCCAAAGACTTCGGGAAGTTGCCTGTATCATATATACTGATTAATGAAAATGGTAATTTTAAAACACGATCATTAGGCCAACTAGGAATGCTAACAGATGCCGTTATTACTGATTTTAACACAGACGGCCAGAAAGATATAATTGTAGTAGGTGAGTGGATGGAGCCGATATTATTACAAAATAACAACGGTGATTTTAAAAATGTTACTGCAAATTATCTCCATGAAAACTATAGTGGATTATGGCAAAGTATTGCTGTTTTTGATATAGATAACGATGGAGATGATGACTATGTGTTGGGTAATTTTGGGTTGAATACCAAATTTAGAGCATCTCAGGAATTTCCAATGAGAATGTACGTAGCCGATTTTGATAATAATAAAACAACAGAAACCATTACTGCCATTGAAAAAAATGGAAAATATTTTACTCTTCAAGGTTTAGATGAATTGGCCGGACAGTTAAATTATCTAAAAAAGAAATATAATACCTATAAAGACTTTTCGGGAAAAACAATAACAGAAATTTTTGGAAAAGAAAAATTGGATAATGCGGTAGAGTTAACAGTAACTACTTTATCATCAGGATATTTAAGAAATGATAAAAGTTCTTTTTCTTTTGTTCCATTTGATGATTTTTTATTGCAATTATCACCGTTAAGGGCTATGCTCAAATACGATTTTAATAAAGATGGTCATGAAGAATTGTTGTTGGGCGGTAATTATTTTGGTGTAACACCATATCACGGTAAATTTGACAGTTTTTCCGGTGCGGCTATCACGAAAAATGGAACAATCATTCCGGCTCATCAAATTGGTGTTAATTTTTTTGGAAAAGCTGTCAAAAATTTAAATATTCTTAAATTTGAAACTAAAAAATATTTGTTGGTAACTTATAATAATCATGTTATTGAAATATATAAAATCGAAGATTAGTACAGGGATTGTTGCTACAATATTACTTGTTTTGGTGGCTTGTGAAAAGAAGCCACAAGAAATATTAATAACTCCAGATAACTTTTATCAGGCAACTGATAAAATCACTGAGGTGATGGTACACGATATCTTTTCACCGCCGGTGGCCGCACGTATTTATGCATATCCTGGTATTGCCGCTTATGAAGTTATGGCAATGGGCAATGACAATTATCAGACACTTGCTGGGCAACTAACTGACTTGGATGCGATTCCTGAATTGGAAATTAAAGAAAAAGTCAATTTTAAATTGGCTGCTTTGGTGGCCTATTTGGAAGTGAGCAAACAATTGGTGTTTTCTGAAGATAAGGTAATGAATTATCGTGATAGTTTGTATCAATCTTGGGAAAATTCGGATTCGGAGACTTTTAGTGTTTCAAAAAATTATGGTTTGCAAGTTGCAGAACACGTAAAAGAATGGATGAATAGTGATCATTATCATGAGACGCGTACCATGCCTAAGTTTTCAGTTTTCATAGAAGATGCCGCCCGTTGGCAACCTACGCCACCAGATTATATGGATGGCATTGAGCCACATTGGGGGAAAATTCGTCCATTTGTGATTGATTCTGCCGCTCAGTTCAAACCGGCAAAACATCCGGATTTTTCTTTGAAAAAAGATTCCGATTTTTACAAAGAATTGTTGGAAGTGTATGAAACCGGTAAAAAAATAAGGGCAATTGGTAATGACTCAGAAGAGATACAAATTGCTCAATTCTGGGATTGTAATCCTTATGTTTCTACACATAAAGGACATTTGATGTTTGCCAAAAAAAAGATTACGCCCGGTGCTCATTGGATAGGAATTGGTAAAATAGCTGCAAAAAAAGCTAATGCTGATTTTGACAGAGTAATTTACGCATATACTAAAACTGCCATTGCAATAAACGATGCTTTTATTAGCTGTTGGGATGAAAAATACCGCAGCAATCTTATTCGTCCTGAAACATTAATAAACCAACATCTTGATGAAAATTGGATGCCGGTATTGCAAACTCCGCCATTTCCGGAATATACCAGCGGCCATTCTGTAGTCTCTGGTGCAGCTTCCACTGCTTTAACAGATGTTTTTGGGGATAATTTTGAATTTGATGACACCACAGAAGTACCTTACGGCCTACCTGTACGTTCATTTTCATCATTTAATAAAGCCGCAGATGAGGCTGCGGTAAGTCGTTTATATGGAGGCATCCATTACCGGGCAGCTATAGATATAGGATTGAAACAAGGACGTGAGTTGGGTAAATTTGTCATTGATAACTTAAAGATGGAAAAAAGAAACATACAGTAGTGAATAATACAAATGAGTAGCACCAAAAAAATAGTATTATTTATTTTTTTATTTTTGCTTGTAGGGTTAGGATGGTATTTTTTTGTGAAGCCATTTGATTATCAAATTACTTTTAGAGCCAGAACGTCTCCCGGAACTGTATATCAAGGAGTAAAATTCTGGGCTGGGCAGCTGGAAAAAAAAGAAGGAATTTCTATAAAGACTATCACTGTTACGCCCTTTAAAGAAATAATACAAGAACTAAGTGTTAGGGATACTGTTTTCCGATTAAACTGGAGTTTTGAGGGTGTAAATGATTCCATTACTAAAGTCAGGATTGGGGTCGTTGATACCCAAAATAGTTTACAGACGCGGTTAAAAATTCCCTTTTTAAAAACTTGGTTAGAGCAATTCTCTTTATCCAAAGTAATTGAGTTTAAAAAGGGATTGGAAGCTCATTTAAACAACTTTAAAGTTAGAGTAGAAGGTAAAAGCAAAATTCCCGAAAAATTTTACGCCTACGTAACCGTAAGTTGTACGCAATCCGAAAAAGCGAATAAGATGATAGCCAATAATTTTTTGATGGCACAATTTTTGTCAGATAATGCTATTGAAATGAATGGATATCCTTTTCTGGAGATAAAATCTTGGGATATGGATACAGAGGAAATTGTTTTTGATTTTTGTTTTCCTATTGATGAAATAGACAACTTTCCTAATGATAATGTGGTTAAATTTAAAAAAATGGAATCAAAACCGGCACTTAAGGCTATTTATAATGGCAATTACCGTATATCAGACAGGGCTTGATTGAAGTAAAATATACACCCGTTGAGTTTTTTCATAACAGCCCTATGCAGGGCGGGGATGAACTGAAGTGGGAAGCAACTGTTTATATGCCTTTGCAATAAGAGGTTATATGTGTTAAATTAGTAGGATATTCCTTTAAGATATCCTATCCAAACCTAAAAAATTAATAATAAAAAATGAAATATCTTTTTTCTCTGGCTGTAATTTTTTCAATAATTTCTTTTGTTTCTGCTCAAAAATTAAAAGTTAGTGATAACCAACGTTTTTTAGTAACTGAGGATGGAAAGCCTTTTTTTTGGCTTGCGGATACCGCATGGGAACTTTTTCATCGATGTAATCGTGAGGAAGCTGAAATGTATCTTAAAAAGAGATCTGAACAGGGTTTTAATGTGGTACAGGCTGTGGCTTTGGCTGAAATAGACGGGCTTAATGTCCCCAATTCTTACGGGCAGACACCATTGGTAAAAAATGATCCTACCAAGCCAAACGAAAAATATTTTGAACATATTGATGATGTTATAAAAATGGCTGATAGTCTGGGAATTTATATTGCTTTATTGCCAACTTGGGGTGATAAATTGTATAAAGATAGTTGGGGGGTAGGGCCGGAAATATTTAATAAAAATAATGCAAGAGTTTTTGGTAATTGGATAGGTAATAGATATAAAGACTATGATAATATTATTTGGGTTATAGGAAGTGACCGTACCCCGCGAGAGAATACTGATGATGTGGAAGTCTGGAATCAAATGGCGGAAGGTATAGCAGAGTCTGCCGGAGGATATGAGAATACATTAATGAGCTTTCATCCTCAACCAGAGGAAAACGGTGGTTCTTCTACTTGGTTTCATAACGAAAAATGGCTGGATTTTAATATGCACCAGACCGGACATTGTGCGAAAAGGCAAACGTATAAAAATATAGCTCATGATTATAATCTGAAACCTGTAAAACCAACTCTGGATGCGGAGCCCCTATACGAAGATCATCCAAATTGTTTTAATGCTAAGGAGTTGGGGCATAGCGTTCCGGCAGACATAAGACGGATTATGTACTGGAACGTTTTTGCCGGAGCATTTGGTCAGACTTATGGATGCCATGATGTGTGGCAGATGTACAAAGTGGGCAGAGAAGGTATTAATCAGCCTTTGCGGCCATGGCCTTTAGCCTTGGAACTTCCTATGGCTAACCAAGTTAAGCATTTGAAAAATTTATTTTTGTCCAGGCCTTTTCTTTCCAGAATCCCTGATCAATCTATGATAAGTGAAGAGCAATCTGATAATAATGATTATGTATCTGCAACCAGAGATAAGGAAGGAACTTATGCCTTTTTTTATTTTCCTACTGGGAGAAAAACAACTTTGGATATTTCTAATTTACAAGGGGAAAATTTTTACACCTGGTGGTATGACGTAAGGACAGGAGCAACTTTTAAGGGAGATCAGATATCAAAAGACTCATCGAAAATTCAAATTACCCCACCATCAAAAGGAAAAGGAAATGACTGGGTTTTTGTAGTGGATAGTACCTTAAAGAATTATCCGCCGCCGGGTACAATAGAATAATACCAAATCTGCAACAAAATACTACATATAATTGGATAAATTTTCACTTCTACTACGTTAAAAATACTCGCTATAGCTAAGGCTATACCTGCGTTTTTTGCCTTGTATAAGTAAAAATTTATAACTAAATCCAATATAGCATTTTATAGTAGATTTGGTATAATTACCTTATAACTTTATCCAACAAGCATTTTTTTTGTCGCTTTCTACTGCCGCTTGAATAAAAGCTACACCACGCAACCCGTCATAAACAGTTGGATAGTCAGGATTTTTGTCATTGCCGTTTTGTAGATATAGGGCAAAATTCTTATATACATTTGCAAAGGCTTCCAGATAACCTTCGGGGTGTCCTGCGGGTATTCGCGAAGCCTGTAATGCATTTTCAAAAAGTTTGTTGCCGTTTGGCGTATAAATGGTTTTGGGCTTGTTTAACCAGTGTGTTACTAATTCATTAGGATTTTCTTGTCGCCAAATAATACTGCCTTTTTCTCCATATACACGGATGGCTAAGTTATTCTCTTCACCTGTTGCAATTTGAGAAAAAGATAATGACCCTTTTGCTCCGTTTTCTAATCGAAGGAGGATGCTGCCGTCATCGTCTAATATCCTGTCATAACTTCTACCTAAATCTGCGGCGATTTCAGTAATTTTTAGTCCGGTAATGTACTCCACCAAATTGTGAGCGTGAGTGCCAATATCACCTAAAGCACCTCCGGCACCGGATCTTTTGGGGTCCACACGCCAAACAGCTTGCTTGTTATTCTCTCGTTCTACTGGAGTAGCCATCCAGCCTTGTAGGTACTGCACTTGTACTTTTTTTATTTTGCCCAATTCTCCGTTGGCTACCATTGCTTTAGCTTGTTTTACCATAGGGCTTCCGGGATAATTGTGTGTTAATGCAAAAGCTAAACCCGTTTTTTCAACTGTATCTACCAGAGTTTGGGCTTCTTTTATGTTTACAGTCATCGGTTTATCACAGACCACATGAAAGCCATTTTTCAAAGCCATTTTTGCAGGGGCAAAGTGCATAAAATTAGGTGTTACAATAGCTGTAAAATCCATGCGTTCTTCGTCCGGAAGCTTTTTTTCAGCTTGAAACATTTCTTCAAAATTGGAGTAACACCTTTCTTTGGGTAAACCTAATGCCAGTCCGGATTTAATGGATTTTTCTTCGGTACTGCTAAAAGCACCACAGACCAATTCTATCATTCCGTCAAGGGCGGCTGCTTTTCGGTGTACATCACCAATAAAAGAACCTATTCCACCGCCAATCATTCCCATTTTTAGCTTTTTCATATGTTTAAATTTTTGTAATTAATTAGAATAATAAATAGAATTGTAAAATTGAAAAAGTTTAAACAAGTTCTATATGTAATCACTCCGTTCTTGTATAAAAATATAGCCTGAATTAATTATGTCATTATCTTTTTCTAAGAATAAAACATCTGATTTTGCAACATACAATGCAGTTATCAGTAAAGTGGTTAAGTAATTGGTTAAAAAAAACCTCGACCCCGGAATGTTAATATTTGTTATTCCGAGGAACGAGGAATCTTTTAAATAAGTCTGCAACTTTTATTTAAAGTTCTACAATTTTTTCAATTTGATGTTTCTAAACCAAACGTCATCACCATGGTCCTGTAAACCTATATAGCCTTCTGATGCTACCTCTGCCCAGTCTTTATTCAGTTCAGGGAATTTACTGCCGGATACCAGTTCTTTCCATTCCGGTGTCCACAGGTGGTATTCCACCACATTTTCACCATTTTGTTTGTGGACTACGGTACCTTTATAAACGGTAATTTCCACTTCGTTCCATCCGCCTGCAGGCTTCGCATTTTGTGGTTTTGCAGGAATAAGGTCATATAAAGAACCGGCTTGTCGGTTGCCGTCTTTACCCAATTTTGCATCCGGATGTTTTTCATTGTCCAGTACTTGCATTTCAGGAGCGGTTTTCCAAATGTAATCTAGTTCTTCTTGTCCCAGATAGAATATACCGGAGTTTCCGCCTTCGGATATTTTCCAGTCTAGTTTTAGTGTAAAATTATCAAATTTTTTATCGTAGATGATATCACCACCTTCTTTACTACCGGCTTCACCTCTTCCTGAGCCTTTACAATGCAGAGCTTGATCATCTATTGTCCATCCGTTGGGGAAATGGTCTTTTTTATAGCCTCGCCATCCGTCTGTGGTTTTACCGTCAAAAAGTAGTATCCATCCTTCTTCTTTTTCTTTTTCAGATAAGGTGTTTACGGCTGGCGGTTCATCGCTCAAAGCAGTTTTTTCTGTAGCTGTACTGTCCACTTTTATTGCATTTTCGTCTTGGTCTGTTGCCTTTTTATCTTTACAATTGTTTAGTAAAGGCATTAATACTAAACTTAAAATTATTAATAAACTTGTTTTTCTCATTGGTTATTAATTTTGTTAACTTTTTATTTATTAATTTTTTAATAAATTTTTATTCTTATTTAACGTAGCTTTAGATAAAGTGAATTTTACCTACCTTATCCGCCAACCGGTGGAGAAAGTGGGTAATTAATTATTCAATTGTTTAATTTTCTGTCTTCTTAAGGCATAGCCGGTAATGACCAACCATCTCTGTAAGTGTGTTTTATCAACTCTTGAGAATAAGCAATGGCATTCATTGGCTCTGTCCAGTCTTTATCAAAAGTTGGGTGTCCGTCATGAATTTTAAATCCGTCTTTAATCACAGTTTTAATTTCTTCGTTAGGATTAATGTTGGTAAACTTCATGTTTTCTCCATCCCATTCCAATATTTTGTTTAGTGATTGGAGTCTTACTGCCAATACGCCCATAACTACCATTTCATTGAATGGCCCGGCTTCTGCAAAATCAGAAGTGGTAGGTTTTCTGCTTTCGGGGCTTTCTTTACAAGCTCTTACCCAGTCCATCTCATGGGCACCGTCGCTCCAAGATAATCCCATTTCTTTTTCAACCCTTCTTTCTGTTTTTTGAGGATTAATTTTTCTTCCGGATAGTAATTCAGGTTCTACACCGTAGCAACCTACATGTAAAATATCTTTAGTACCATAGAATAAAGTTCCACCACCACTCTTGTTTAAATCTTTTCCGGCCGGCCAATTTTTAGGTGATTCCGGTTTAATACCACCATCATACCAATAAACATCTACTTCAGGTAGTTTTAGTTTTCCTTTTCTTCCTCTTTTTGGGAACGTCATTTTAACTGATTGTGCAACAGGAGCAGAATCATTTAATAACAATGTTGAACTTGCTTGTACTTTGCTGGGATAACCCAATTTAAGACCTTCAAATACCGGATGTAAAATGTGGCAGGCCATATCTCCAAGGGCACCAGTACCATAATCCCACCAACCTCTCCAGTTCCATGGGTGATAAACTTCATTAAACGGCCTCATTTTTGCAGGCCCTATAAATAAATCCCAATTTAACGTGTTCGGAACCCAATCACCTTTTTCAGGGGTGTTAAGGCCTTGTGGCCAAATAGGTCTGTCTGTAAAGGATTCTACCCTAGTTACATCGCCAATGGCACCGCTCCATAGTATTTCACAAGTTTTTGCAACGCCCTCTCCGGAAGCACCTTGGTTACCCATCTGGGTAGCTACTTTATATTTATCGGCTAATTTGGTTAACAATCTTGATTCATATACGGAGTGGGTAAGCGGTTTTTGTAAAAATACGTGTTTACCCAGTGTAATAGCATGAGCAGCCGAAATGGCATGTGTGTGGTCAGAAGTTGCAATAACTACCGCATCTATATCTTTATTCATTTCGTCATACATCTTTCGCCAATCCCAATATTTTTTTGCTTTAGGAAACGCCTCAAAAGCTTTTTTTGCATATTTCCAGTCCACATCGCACAAAGCGACAATATTTTGAGAAGTTAAATTTTTTAGATTAGCAAATCCCATTCCACCTACACCAATACCGGCTATGTTTAGTTTGTCACTTGGAGTTACATGTCCCAAGCCACTTACCGTAAAAGACGGCACAATAGTAAACGCAGCTGTAGCTGCCAATGATTTACCCACAAAATCTCTTCTGGTTAGTGTGTTTTTTGGTTTATTTTTGTCCATTGTTATAAATTTAAATTGGTTTTAAAAGTACTATATTAAGACAATTCCTTGCCTACTTTTATTAATAAATCTCTTGTTAGTTCGATGCCTTTTTCTTCCGGTTGATCAACGCCTTCGTATTCTACACCTACATATCCGGTATAACCTGCTTCTTTTACCAATTTCATTATCCTTTTATAGTCAATAAGGGTTTCATTTCCCTGGGCATCAAAAGCGTAAGATTTTGCACTTACAGCTTTAGCAAATTTCAACAATTGTTCCATGCCTTTATAGCGGTCGTATTCGTCTATACATTTTTCATCTTTCCTTTCTATACAAAAGTTTCCAAAATCGGGTAAGGTACCACAATTTTTTGCTTTTACATCAGAAAATACGTTGTACATCCAGTCACCATTGGAAGAGTAGCCGCCGTGATTTTCTACCAGTATATTTATATTACTGCCGGCAGCATATTCTGATAATTTTTCTAATGAATCTACAGCTGCTTTGTGGGCTTCTTCCTTGTTTACGCCTCCGGCTAAGTTGACCCGTATAGCGTGGCAACCGAGAAAATGTGCTGCATCCACCCATTTGTGATGCTTTTCTATACCTTCTAATCTCTTTTTGGTATTGGCATCAGCCAGATTGCCTTCACCGTCTATCATAATTAATACATTTTTCTGTCCGGCATCTGCGGCTCTTTGGTTCATTTGCTTTAGGTAATCCATGTCCTTTGCTTTGTCTTTGAAAAATGCATTAACATATTCTAAGCCTTCACAGCCTAGTTCTCTTGACTTGGCAGCAAATTCCAAGTTGTCTAATTTTTTGTCAAAAAGAGCTCTGTGTAGAGACCATTGGGCCAATGATATTTTAAAGAATAACGATTTGTCTTCTTGTTTTTGAGTTAAATCATCTTTTAAATTGTCCGTTTTGTTTTCTGTCTTTTTATCGGTTTTACAACCGTATAGGCCAAAGGCAGAAACTACAAGCCCTGCTTGTGCAGTTTTAATTACAAAATTGCGGCGTTTCATAGTTTTTGGTTTTTAATTCTCTCAGCCTGTAAAGTTAAAAAATATAAATTAAACAAGAACTATATGTCTTCACAAAATCACCGTTATAGATAAAATTGTTACCTTAGCCGGCGAAAAAGTTCAACCAATTTTTAATGATTAGTAATATTCAAGAGAAAAAGTACGATGCCATTGTTATTGGTACGGGAATTACTGGTGGCTGGGCGGCTAAAGAATTATGTGAAAACGGATTGAAGACTCTGGTTTTGGAACGTGGCCCTATGGTACGCCATGTAGTAGATTATCCTACTATGAATAAAGACCCATGGGATTTTGAGTTTCGCGGCAGTAATACCGTAGCAGAACAAAAACGTCAGGAAAAACAGGCTAGAACAGGATATGTAACCGAAGCTGCTGTCAAACATTGGTTTGTAGATGACCTTAAACATCCGTATAACGAAACAAAAAGGTTTGACTGGATACGCGGTTATCACGTGGGAGGCAGGTCTATTACCTGGGGTAGGCAGAGCTATAGGTTTAGTGATTTGGATTTTACGGCTAATGCCAAAGACGGTTATGGTGTGGACTGGCCTATTCGTTATAAAGATATTGCCAAATGGTATGACCATGTAGAAAGTTATATAGGAGTAAGTGGCCAGAAATTGGGCCTGTCGCAGCTACCTGACGGTATTTTTGAACCGCCAATGGAATTTACTTGTGTAGAAGAACATTTTAAAGCAGCCCTTGCCGATAATTATAACGATAGGGTGTTAACAATAGGCAGATCAGCTAATATTACCAGTTCTAAGCGTTTTTTAGGCAGGGCAAAATGCCAGTTTAGAGACCGTTGTATGAGAGGTTGTCCTTATGGAGCATATTTTAGCAGTAATTCTTCTACCTTGCCCGCTGCTGATGCTACTGGAAATATGGTTCTGCGTCCGGATTCCATAGTCCATAAAATTGAGTATGATGACAGCCTAAAGAAAGCAGTAGGCGTACATGTTATTGATGCTAATACAATGGAGAAACTATTTTTTGAAGCAGATATCATTTTCTGCTGTGCTTCTACAGTTGCTTCTACATCTATTTTAATGCAATCAACGTCCAAACGTTTTCCAAATGGCATGGGGAATGACAGTGGTGAACTGGGCCACAATCTTATGGACCATCATCTGGGAGCCGGAGCATCCGGTACTACCGACCTGTTTAAAGACAAATATTTTAAAGGCAGAAGGCCTAACGGAATTTACATTCCGCGTTTTAGAAATTTGGGTGATAAAGTCACTGAAAATAAAAACTTTTTACGCGGTTATGGCTATCAAGGAGGTGGTAGCAGAAGCAGTAGTATTGCCAATCACATTGCAGAATTGGCTGCTTACGGAGCTGACTATAAAGAAGCTATTTTACAACCAGGTGATTGGTATATGGGTTTAGGAGGTTTTGGTGAATGTCTGCCGTATTATGATAATAAAATGACCCTGAACTATGAAAAATTAGACGAATGGGGCTTACCCACTGTTATTTTTGATGCGGAATGGAAAGAAAATGAATACAATATGCGAAAAGATGCTATTCAACAGGCCGTTGAAATGCTTGAAAAAACCGGATTTAAAAATATTTCTACCTTTGATGAGGTAGGGGCTCCGGGAATTGGTATTCACGAAATGGGAACTGCCCGGATGGGCAAAGACCCAAAAACTTCAGTTTTGAACAAATACAATCAAATTCATGCTGTGCCCAATGTTTATGTTACGGACGGAGCTTGTATGACCTCTGCCGGCTGCCAAAACCCATCGCTTACATATATGGCTCTAACAGCCAGAGCGGCTAACCATGCAGTGAAAGTTTTCAAATCAAAAAAAGCGTAAAAAATGGACAGAAGACAAGCTCTAAAGAATATCGGATTAGGAATGGGGTATGCTATGGCTTCTCCGGCTGTAATGCAATTGCTGCAAAGTTGTAAAACAGAAACAGAAAAATGGCAACCGGTTTTTTTTAGTCCGGATCAAGGAGAAGTCATTAAACGGTTAGTAGATATTATTTTGCCTGAAACAGATAGTTCGCCCGGAGCATTATCCGTAAATGTGCCAGAATTTTTAGATTTTTTTATTTCCAAAGTCTATACTAAAGAAAAACAAAATAACTATAAGAAAACCATTGATATTATTATAGCAGAATTAAAAGAAACAAATGCATCTCTTGATAAACTTACGGATGCGGATTATGATAATTTTTTAGCTAAATATCTTAAAGCGGATAAATCTACCGCTGATGGTTTTAAGGAAAGAGATTTAGAGGTTTTTGAGGCTTTAGTGGAGTTTAGAAGCCAGGTGGTATGGGTTTATAAAACCAGTGAACAAATTGGTGAAAATGTAATGGCTTATGACCCCGTTCCGGGCAAACAATTGGGTTGTGTAGATTTAATTGAGACTACCGGAGGCAAAGGTTGGTCATTATAATTTTGGTTGGGATGAAAAACAGAGAGGTATTTTTTTTGCTAATCATCATTTTTAGTTTAACATCTTGTAAAGACAAACAACAAAAGCGTATTGCCCGGCATGTTCCGGCCTCAGAGCAGGAGAACTGGATTTCATTGTTTAATGGTTCAGATCTAAACAATTGGATACCCAAAATAAAAGGGTTGCCATTAGGCGAAGACCCAAAGAACACATTTCGCGTAGTTGATGGTGTAATTCAGGTGAATTATGATGGCTATGATAAGTTTAACAATACTTTTGGGCATCTCTTTTATAGAAAGCCATTTTCCAATTATAAACTCAAACTCAAATACCGGTTTACAGGTGAACAAATAAAAGACGGGCCTAATTGGGCGGTTAAAAACAGTGGTATTATGATACATTCCCAACCGCCGGAGGATATGCGTTTAGATCAGGATTTTCCGCTTTCTATAGAGGTGCAGATGCTCGGTGGAATTAATCAAGATAAGCCCAGACCTACCGGAAACCTCTGTACGCCCGGAACTAATGTGGTGCTAAAAGATACGTTTTTTACACCACATTGTATCAATTCAGAATCCGACACTTTTTTTGATAACCAATGGGTGGAAATAGAAGTGGAAGTACATAATGATTCACTCATAAGGCATTTTATCAACGGAAAAGATGTTTTGAGTTATACAAAACCACAAGTGGGCGGCGACCTTTCTGACTTCTCCGAAGAATGGCAGGCTAAAGATGGCGAGCCCTTAAAACAAGGTTACATTTCGCTGCAAAGTGAAAGCCATCCCGTAGAGTTTAAAGATATTATGTTGATGGATTTAGATACAGATAAATGATGGTGAGTTATGCAGAGGAGAAAATTTGTAAGTAAATCTTTATTGTCGGCCGGAGGCATTCTTTCAACTCCTTATTTTTTAACTGCTTCCAAAAAAAATGTCCAACTAAAAGGACAAACATTTCCTTTAAATTTTGCTCCACATGCCGGAATGTTTAAGTACAGTGCCGGTGATGATATTATTGATCAACTCAATTTTATGTCAGGTCAAGGTTTTACCGCTTTTGAAGACAATGGTATGCGGCAAAGGCCGGTAAAGCAACAAGAAGAAATAGCAACAACTCTTCTAAAAAATAACATGACCATGGGCGTTTTTGTAGCTCATAAAATCTATTGGGAAGAAGCTAACTTAGCTGGTGGAAATGCTGTAAAACGTAAAGAATTTTTATCAGAAATAAAGGCTTCGGTAGAAGTGGCCAAACGAGTAAATGCCAAATGGATGACCGTGGTACCCGGCCATTTGGATTTGCATTTAAGTAAAGATTATCAAACTAAGAATGTCATAGAAACGCTGAAATACGCAGCAGAAATTTTAGAACAGCACCATTTGGTGATGGTTTTAGAACCTTTAAACTTTAGGGATCATCCTAGTATGTTCTTAAGTGAATCGCCACAGGCTTATCAGATTTGTAAGGCTGTTGACTCGCCGAGTTGTAAAATATTATTTGATGTTTATCATCAACAAGTACAGGAAGGCAATCTAATTCCCAATATTGAAAAATGTTGGGATGAAATTGCTTATTTTCAGGTGGGCGATAATCCCGGCCGAAATGAGCCTGCCACCGGTGAGATTAACTATAAAAATGTGTTTAAGTTTATTTATGATAAAGGTTTTAAAGGCTGTAATAAATACCTATAAGCAAGTGAGTAAATTTTAATGATTTAAAAGAGTAGGTGTATGATGCGAATAGCTAAAATAGTTGTATAAACGCAAGTTCATGCACGAAGCATAGGATAGAGGTAGTTTCTTAGAAAGCATCAATAGCCACTTTGGTTTTACTTTTTTTCCTTGTCTGTGGTGACGGGAAATGCGTTGTATAAAGGGTAATCAAAAGTATATCGGGCTTAAGCCAAGTCTACCCAATGCAGATTAGCTTCAATACATTTTTTTTGGTAATGTGGTTTAATGCCCGGCTTTTGACAAGTAAATTACAGCTATAAATCCGGCATGTTACTTATAATAGACTTGGTATAAATATCCTATGTCATACGTTATCTTTTTGCCGTATAATTAACAGTTACATATGCATCG
>PDQE01000074.1 GCA_002747735.1 Flavobacteriales bacterium
TTGGTAAGTAATCTTCATAAAATAACCCGGTATAGCATCCGTAAAAAGAGAAACATCCCGGCATAAACGTTCAACCGCACTAAAAACACCTAATTGCTGAACCCAAAATGGCACAACTATATACTTTATACCGTATCTACGTTTCCACGGCAACGGCATCACCGCCTCATAATTCCCATAAACCAAGACACCCCAATGATTGGCAACAATATCCAGATACCATGAATAAGCATAAATATGTGAATTGACTGCTGCTGCTATGCACTGATTATAACGATTAACATCCAGCATTTTACGTGATATGTATCTAATGTTTGCCAACAGTCTAATTTTTCTATTATTGTTTTGCACACCCCACCCAGTCTTTATCGCCTTCTACACCACTTAAAACATGAGTATGAAAAATAGATAAACATACAAGTATCAAGTCTTATCATATTAATCAAACAAAAATACAATTTAAATTGATTATTACGGGATTTAAGTAGATTCAGGACTTTAATGAGGTAGTGATTACCCCACCCAACCTTTAAACGCCTACCTTTAGCACTATCTCGCCTGACTTTTCATTTTTCAAAAGATTTAAAACTCCTTAATACCAGTTCTGCTTTAAAAATACTCAAAAGATAAAATGATGAATTTTTGTGATAGATAAGGCGTAAAAATTAAGTATAGCCGTAGCTATAGTTTATCGTAAAAATTTAAACGATTTCTTATCTTTCCTAAACTTTTTACATTCCACTTTGGCACTCAATTTACCACGAACAGCTTATTAGGAAATAATAATTTTCCTTATCAAAAAACGCCTCAAATAGATAGTTATTTATATCTTTGAAGTCATGATATGCCATAACAAGATACAATCATGCACTATTAGAAAAGAAAAGCACATAAAAACCACAACTTTTATCTTAAAATGCACCCTAACCTCAATACTCACCCACATAGACGATACAATATTTTAACCGAAGAATGGGTACTGGTTTCTCCCCATAGAACCAAAAGACCATGGCAGGGAAAAACAGAGACATCAGACAAAAAAAAGCAAATAACTTATGATCCGGAATGCTATCTGTGCCCCACTAATACCCGTGCCGGAGGAGCCGTAAATGACGATTATAAAAATACTTTTGTTTTTAAAAATGATTTTGGGGCACTCTTAGAAGACACCCCTTTATTTGACTTTAAAGATGGATTGCTAAAAGCTGAAGGGGAAAAAGGTATATGTAAAGTAGTTTGTTTTTCACCCAATCACTCTTTAACCATTCCCGATATGGAGATAGAGGACTTAAAAAAAGTGGTGACAGTCTGGAAAAAAGAATTTAAGGAATTGAGTGAAATAAGTGGTATAAATTATATTCAAATATTTGAAAACAAAGGAGCTATTATGGGCTGTAGCAACCCGCATCCACATGGGCAAATATGGGCTCAATATGCTATTCCTACAGAAATTCAAAAAAAGACACATTCTCAAAAAAAATATTTTGAAAAGCACGGAACAAGCCTCTTACAAAATTATTTATCACAGGAATTAGCAGAAGACATAAGGGTTATTTCTAAAAACGACAGTTTTGTAACGTTGGTACCCTTTTGGGCAATTTGGCCCTATGAAGCCATGATTATCCCAAAAAGAAAAATGGCTAATATTCTTGAGATGAATGAAAAAGAGAAAGAAGACTTTGCCGGGCAACTTAAAACCCTTACCCAAAAATACGATGCGTTGTTTGACACCTCCTTTCCGTATTCATCCGGAATTCATCAAGCTCCTACAGACGGCCGTTCTTACGACACTTGGCATTGGCACATGAGCTTTTATCCGCCTTTGCTGCGTTCTGCAACGGTAAAAAAATTTATGGTAGGCTACGAAATGTTTGCTATGCCACAACGCGATATCACTGCAGAATCGGCTGCAGCACAATTAAAAGCATTATAATTTATGAGTAAAAATAACAATTGGGAACTCACTATAAATTCCCCCGGAAGAATAAACATTATTGGCGAACATACAGATTATAATAACGGCTTTGTTATGCCCACCGCCATTGACAAAAAAATTCGTTTTAAATTTAGGAAAAACAACAGCCAAACTACCTGCAACGTCCGCAGTTCCAATTTTAATTCAGGCTTTACTTTTAAATTAGACATGGTTCAAAAAAGTAAAAACCAATGGGAAAATTATATTCTGGGCGTAATCCATGAAATTCAACAACTATCGGATAAACTACAAGGATTTGATTGTACATTTGAAAGCAATATCCCTGTGGGTTCCGGCGTAAGTTCTTCGGCAGCTTTAGAATGCGGTGTTGCCTATGGCTTAAACGAATTATTCCAATTAGGGCTTTCTAAACAAACCATCGTGGAACTATCCCAAAGGGCAGAACACAATTATATAGGCACTAAATGTGGCATTATGGACCAATTTGCCTCTGTGATGAGCAAAAAAGGCCACGTGATTTTATTGGATTGCCAATCCTTAGATTATGAATATGTGCCCTTAAAAATTGAACCCTACAAAATATTACTATTAAACACTAATGTTTCTCATAATTTAGCTTCGGGAGAATATAACATCAGGCGGAACCAATGTGAAAAAGGGGTGAGTATAATCAAACAAAAATATCCTGAGGTAAATTCCTTACGGGATGTCTCTATGGATATGTTAAACGAATTTAAAACTAAAATACCCGAGGTTGTTTACAGGAGGTGTGTATATGTAATCGAGGAAAAGAATCGCGTTTTAAGTTCGGTAGAAGCATTAAAGGCTAATGATTTAAATCTCTTGGGCAAAAATATGTACCAGACTCATAAGGGATTATCCGAAATGTATGAGGTAAGCTGTCCGGAACTGGATTTTCTTGTAAATTTTTCAAAAAATTACGATACGGTTATCGGTGCCAGAATGATGGGTGGTGGTTTTGGCGGCTGTACCATTAACATCATCCATAAAGATGCCATTGATAATTTTATAGCTGAGGCTAAATCGGCTTATTTCGAGGCATTTAATATAAAACTAACAGCTTTTGAGGCCAATCCGTCAGAAGGAACAAGTATTGTAGAGGAACAAATGTAATTTCGGCAGGAACAAAAAATTTCCTAAAACCGACCGGCTATCTTCAATACCAAAACCACAAAAGTATTCCACCAGTTTTATTTTAACTCAAACCAAATTATTCTACTGGTTTAATAATGGCAGTCCATCCACCTCCGGCAGCTAGTTGAATATTTAGTTTTGTACTATTATTCATTGACAGGCTTGTTATTTTGTAATCTTCTGCATAGGTATTTGCGTTTATACCATCACTAAAAATGGTTGCATTATAATTTCCCGATGGCAAAAATGAACAATCAATATTTAATTCTCTTTTTTCGCTATTATTCATAACTCCAATATACCAGACTCCATCCTTTTCCCTTGCCAAGGCAACATATTCACCAATTTTACTTTTCAGGGCAATGGTATTATCCCAAGTAACCGGAATTTGTGCTATAAAATCAACCGTTTTTCCATCCTGTAAATAAGCGGAAGGTGTATCACATAACATTTGCAATCCACTTTCATAAACTACATACATAGCTACCTGATGAGCTCTGGTACCTAAACTCACAGGCCGTTCAAAACTAATATTATGGTTCTTTGGATGGGCATTTCGCATAGCTCCGGGTGTATAATCCATGGGTCCTACTGCCATACGTATAAATGGCAAAATAGTATTGTGTCCGGGTGTTATCTTCTGTTCCCACTTGTTATTTTCTGCACCTTTTACACCTTCATAGGCCAGCACATTAGGATAGGCACGCCTTAGCCCTGCCGGCTTATAAGCCCCATGAAAATCCACTAACATCTTTCTTTTGGCAGCTTGCTGTGCAATTTTGGCATAATAATTAACCATATCCTGATCTGCACGTTGCATAAAATCAACTTTGATACCTCTGGCTCCCCAGGCGGCATAGGTATCCAGAATTTCATTCAAATTTTCATCCAGAGGTTTCCATAAACACCATAAAATAATACCTACGTTTTTTTCTTTCCCATAAGAAATTAATGCCTTTACATCTATATTCGGATTACAATGTAAAATATCCGTAGTTGTTTTGCTCCATCCTTCATCCAGAATAATATAATCCAATCCGTATTTAGCAGCAAAATCAATATAGTATTTATACGTCTCGGTATTTAATCCGGATTTAAAATCAACGCCAAAAATATTATTGGCATTGTACCAATCCCACGCCACTTTTCCCGGATGTATCCAGTTGGTTTCCTTAAGAGCCAATGGCCGCGAAAGTTTTAAAACCATATTTGTTTCTAAAAATGCCTTATCATCTTCTGCTATCACAAAGAAACGCCAAGGAAAACTCCGCTTTCCGGTTGTTAATGCAATATAATCAGCTTTTGCGGTTATCTGCTCTTTCCTATCCGGCATCGAAGGATACGGTTCAGCTTCCAAGACTGCTTTTGGAAATTTTGACCTTAGAGCATTGGCATAAGGAGCCTCCAGAAATAAATTTGGATAATCGTATAAATCAGCTTCGGAGAACAGCACTTTTATTCCGTTTTTATTTTCCCATAACAAGGGTAATGAAGCAAAAGTAGCAGAGGAAACTGTATCTAAATTAGTATAAATATACTCCCTCTCATAATGCGAATATGTAGATTCTTCCACAGGCAAATAGGATGTGGTTCCCTTAGGAAATTTTATATTCACGGTTTCATCATAGACTTTAATTTCTCCGTTCTGATTAGTAATCCACCGATACGCCACACCTTCGTTATACACTCTAAACTCCAAGCTGTAATTTCCTTTAAATTTTAATACTAACTCATTAAATTTATTAGCAACAACTTTATTTTTAAACGGTACCACCGGCTCTATCACCTCATTTTTTCTTCTTTCCTTTTTTGATTGTAGTTTTGGCCTTACACCGTATTGCTTTTTATTTACCTTCATAGCCACCTCCACATTGTCTAATGCTGTTTTTTCGTTCTTTTTTACACTCCATTTTACGGCATCTCCTATTTCTATATTGATTGCCAGACGCTCATCCGGCGACTTCACCTGAATATTTTGCCCATATAAGGATGTGGCAGAAGACAGCATTATAAAAATTAAAAATGGTAAAAACCTTAAAGTCAAAATTTTATTGTTGAGGTGGTTTAAACCACTTCGATTATTAATGAAATCTTTTTTCTGCATAAGATTGTTAATTTATATATTTATTGAACTACTCAGTTTTTTACACAAGTTTCCAAATCTTCCCAAAAACCGGGATAAGACTTGCTTACTACCTCGGCATCGGCAATTTTTATGGGTACTTTTAACGCTAACGGTGCAAAAGCCATCGCCATCCGGTGATCATTATATGTTTGGATGGTTATATTTTTTTTTATATCGCCTTCACGGGAATGCAATTGCAAACTATCTTCGGTAATTTTTACCTGTCCTCCCATTTTTTCCAATTCTATCTTTAAGGCTGCCAATCGGTCGGTTTCTTTAATTTTTAAGGTATGTAATCCGGTTAAGTCACATGCCATTCCCAAACCAAAGCAAGTTACCGCAATAGTTTGTGCAATATCCGGAGCGTTTCGTAAATCCAACAGCAACGGATTTAGTTTATTGCTAATTTTAGTAATTGTTATTTTTCCATCTTTAAAACGAGTCGCTACACCAAAATTTTTATAAATCTCTGTAAGGCAACTATCACCTTGTAAACTCTCTTCTTTATAGGATGATAGAGTAAGGCTATCCCCTATGCCACCTAATGCCACCAAACTATAAAAATAGGATGCGGAACTCCAATCAGACTCAACGGTTATCGTTTTTTTACCTATACAGTTTTGAGGAAAAACTTTTATAATCCGCCCCTCCCAACTTGTTTTAATTCCCAATTGGCGTAACAATGCAAGCGTCATTTCAAGATAAGGCCGGGAAGTAATTTCCCCTATCAGTTCAATGGTTAAACCATTCTCTAAGTTTGGGGCAATCAATACCAAAGCAGTAAGATACTGACTACTTACATTTCCTTTAATACTAACTTTTTTTTGGATTATTTTTTTACCTTTTATCCTCAATGGCGGATACCCATCATTTTTTTTATATTCTAAATCAGCACCCAGTGTCCGCAAAGCATCTACTAATATTTTAACAGGCCTTTCTTGCATTCTTTGAGAACCGGTAAGAGTAACTTCCACACCATCCTTAGCCGAAAAATAAGCCGTTAAAAATCGCATAGCCGTACCGGCATGGCCAATATCCACTACTCCAGCCTCCTTTTTTAAAGCCTGTTGTAAATGAGTAGTATCATCTGAATTGGACAGATTTTTAATACTGATATCAGGATAATGCTGTTGCAAAATCAGCAGCCGGTTAGACTCACTTTTAGAACCGGTAATTTTTATGGTAGTATTCTTGATTTTTTCTTGAGAATAATCTAAAAATAAATTCATTTTAACCTAATAATTCTTAAGAATAATTTTTTTTAATTAGAACTCATCTTCACTTTTTCTATTTCCTAAGAAACGGCTCAAATTTGTTCATATTTCGTTATTTTTTTACTTTATAAGATTTACATGTGCCATAAACATCCCGTAAGAAATACTTAAAATAACTTTGGTAAAAAAGAACTTTTTCCAAGTATTTCCGGAAAAATTATCGTGATACACTTTTGCAAAATCCAAATTTATAATATCAGAAAAATTGCTAAAAAGCAAGGAAATTACAGTAAGAAGTATAAGAAACAACAAAGCTATTCGCAAGGCTTTTATCCAATATCCGGCTGATTTTAACTTTTCTAAAAAAGTCATATTAATGTAATTTTTTATTTTGTTGATGGCGTTTGTGATCACGCTTGGTTTTATCTGCTAATTTTTTGTCAAAAGCTGCTTGTAAATCTATCCCGGTTTGGTTGGCCAAACAGAGTACTACAAAAACTACATCGGCTAATTCTTCGCCCAAGTCTTTGGATTTATCACTCTCTTTTTCACTTTGTTCACCATATCTTCGAGCTATGATACGAGCCACCTCCCCTACCTCTTCGGTGAGTTGTGCCATATTGGTAAGCTCATTAAAATATCTAACACCGTGTTCTTTTATCCAGTTATCTACTACTTTTTGTGCATTTTGAAGGTTCATGAAGGATAATTAAAGGATTAAATAATTAAAAAAATGCCCGCTTTTTACGTAAACAAACCTATTAGGCGTATAGAACGAGTATAAAAAATAGTTTAAAGATTCCTTACAAAGTTAATGATAATCTGAGTTAGAAATATTGAATTTACTAATTGAATTTAGGAAATTTTCTTTGGAAGATATGTCAAAAATTTGTTTCTGGGGATTTCCATCGCTCCTAAACTGGCCAGGTGCTTATTGTAAACTTGACAATCTATTAATTTATAATTTTCCGGTTGCAATTTTTTTGCCAAATATATCAAGGCTATTTTTGATGCATTGGACACTTTACTAAACATACTTTCTCCGCAAAAAACGGTTTCTAAATCAACCCCATACAAGCCTCCCACTAATTTATTTGCTAACCACACTTCCACGGATTTTGCATAACCTAATTGATGTAATTTAATATAAGCCTCTTCCATTTCATCAGTAATCCAAGTGCCGCCCTGCCCTTTTCTGTAGATGTTTTTACAAACCCTGATTACTTCCTTAAAATTTTGATTAAAAGTAATTTTAAAAACACCTTTTTTTAAAATTTGCCGCATACTTTTAGAGATTTTCAAATCTTTGAAAAATAGTACCATCCTGTTTTTCGGGCTATACCAAACTATAGGTTCCCCTTTGTTATACCATGGAAAGATTCCGCTTTTATAAGCTAACAACAACCGTTCCGGTGACAAGTCTCCGCCAATAGCAACAATGCCTTGCGGGGTGGCGGTATGAACAGGTGGAAACCAAAGTTTTTTGGTGAGAATATGCATAATTCTACTCCAAAAGAGTTCTGAACCCTTTTAGAGTATCAAGTCCTTTAAAACGGTAAGTCATCCGGTTCTTCTTCGGTGAAGTTGTTTATAGGTTCAAAAGCATCTTCGGCTTCTACCGGTGGCATTTCTGTATTTGGTTGCTCGGGTTGTAATTTTTCAATTTTCCAGCCCTGAATGGAATTAAAATATTTGGCTTCGCCTTGCGGATTTACCCATTCCCGGCCTCGTAAGTTTATACTTATTTTTACCTCATCGCCCACATTGTATTGATCTAACAAGTTAGTTTTGTCCTGTACAAATTCTATAGACAAAAACTGAGGATATTGCTCCTGAGTGGTTAATACCATTTCTCGTTTTCTAAAACCATTATTGCCATATGTCTTAGTTTCATCAATTAATTTTATTATTCCGCTAACTTCCATAATCTCTATTTAGTTAAAAGTATTTTCCAAGCTGTTAGCACATCGTTATTTTCTATGTGCTGTTGTGCAAATTTATGTTTTTCTTCCGTTCTTAAACCTACAAAATGTCTGTTTTCCACAGCAAAGTTATCAACATCTGTTTGAGTGGGCAGTTTTTCCACATTAGCTAAGGCTGCCAGATTATTTCCGGTAAGCACCTCACTACAAAGCACTTCATCAGGTAATTGATCAAAACCTATTCCCAAGTTCTGTATGGGTTTCGGAATTTCAAAAAACCCTTCTTTTGCCCTACTGTAATAACTACCGCCGGCTCTGGCTACCAAATCTAATTTATGCTGGTCTATCTGGTTGTTTTCATCTAAAACAGCATCACTTATAAACATTTTCAACACTTCACAAATAATTAAACTCCCCGCTCCGCCTTCGTGTCCTAAATGTATAATTTCATTTACCTTGCACTCTATTTGTACAGGAGATTCTTTCACCCTAAAAGGCTTTACCGTTTCCGATGGCAGCATGGTAAATCCGGCTTTTACAAATTCGTTTACACCTTTGCCGTATTCAGTACTGGCCAAAGAAACTTGTTGCACCATATTATAGGAAACTACGTTTATAACTACCTCACCAATCTCTTCTATATTTTCCAAAGTATGTTTTGTAGTATTGTTACTTACCCGTCTGGCCGGAGAAAAAACAAGGATGGGTGGGTTGGCACTAAACACATTAAAAAAACTAAATGGAGATAGATTAGGGCGGCCGGCTTTGTCAATAGTACTGGCAAAGGCAATAGGCCGTGGAGCTACAGCACTAAGCAGATAAGCATGTAATTGCGGGGTGGATATTTCTTCAGGGTTTATAACAATCATTATTGTCTGTTTTTATTTGCAAAGATAACTATTTACAACTTTAACTCACATTATTCAACGGGCAATCTATTACGAGCAGAATCTATCTCAAAACAAGGCCTGTCTATTCCATTATACTTAATTTAAGGCAAAAAACTTGTTGATTATTAAAAATGTTAATTTTATCTTTGTCAAGATGATACAACCCCTAAATAAAAAAAACCTACGTTTAGTCCTCATTATTTCCTCTTTTCTTATAGTGGCGTTAATTTTATGGAATACCAATTCGTTCTTTAAGGAGTTCAAAAAACAGGAGCGAAATAAAATGGAGATACTGGCATCGGCTTATAAAAATATTATAAATCTGGATTCTGACCGGGAAATATCTTTGGAAGCAAAAATTATTGATGCCAACAGAAATATCCCCATGATTGTAACTTTTGAAAATGAAAAAATCAGAAGTTGGGCTAATTTAGATGTAGAAGGAAGCACCATGGCTTTTGACGAATTGCCGATGGATGACAGAATGCACCTCACACAACAACTGGCAAAGATGAAAGCCGAAAATAAGCCCATTGCCGTAGAGCGAGAGGTAAAAAATGGTGGGACTACCACAGATTATATTTACTACAGCGATTCTGATTTACTTAATAAACTACGGTATTACCCCTTGACCTTATTGCTCATTTTATTGCTATTTGGGGTAGTTATTTATCTGGCATTTAAATCTAATAAAATTGCGGATCAAAACAGGTTATGGGCGGGTATGGCAAAAGAGACTGCCCACCAAATAGGCACACCGTTATCTTCTTTATTGGGCTGGGTTGAAATATTACGATTAGACAACACTGATGAAAATACCGTAATGGAAATAGAAAAAGATATAGAGCGGTTAAATACCATTGCCAACAGGTTTTCAAAAATTGGCTCCAAGCCAAAACTCACAAGGCATGATATTGTGCTAGAAACCAAAAAATCTTTTGACTATTACGCCTCGCGAAGTTCAAAACTCATTGACTACCAATTTAAAACCGAAAATAAAGAAAAAATTATTGCCATGATAAACCAACAGTTGTTTACCTGGGTAATAGAAAATTTGGTAAAAAACGCCATAGATGCCATGGAAGGAAAAGGCAAGTTGCAGATAAAAGTTAAAAATACCGATAAAAATCAGGTAAAAATAAGTGTTTCCGATACTGGAAAAGGCATTCCGAAAAACCTGTACAAAAAAATCTTTGAACCCGGCTATACTACCAAAAAACGGGGTTGGGGTTTAGGACTATCCCTCACCAAGAGAATTATTGAAGATTACCACGGCGGGAAAATTTTAGTAGAAAAATCTGAAATTGATGTAGGTACTACAATGAGTATTTATTTAAAGCAAATTTAATCTAGATTATTGCTAATCTCTTTCGCAATCTCTTTAAATTCCGCATCCGTCAATGTAACTTTTTTGCCAAAAGTAGCATCCGCCATGCTGTTTAGCGGAATTAGATGGACGTGAACGTGCGGCACTTCAAGCCCCACAACTGTTAAACCCACGCGTTTACAAGACACCGATTTTTCTATGGCAATAGCAATTTTTCTGGAATACGCCATCAAATCAAGATAGTGTTTTTCGTCTAAGTCAAAAATTTTATCTACTTCCTTTTTGGGCACAACCAGAGTATGTCCTTTTGCATTGGGATTAATATCTAAAAAAGCAAAAAAACTATCGTTCTCCGCAATCTTATAACTGGGGATTTCTCCATTTATTATTTTTGTAAAAATTGAACTCATAATACATTTTTTTATGGTTTATGGAAATGAACTTTTTTACCCGTAACCACGGATATGACTTTAAAAAAGTGTCTTATCTGAACAAATTTTAGCTCATTTTCGGTTAAAAACAAAAAGTCAAGATGAGCTCAACAACTAATCTCTTGAAATTTCAATAATTTCAAATTTCATTATTCCGTTAGGAGCATTCACCTCTGCAATTTCACCTACTTTTTTACCCAACAGACCCTTGCCAATAGGCGAATTTACAGAAATCTTGCCTTGTTTAAAATCTGCTTCGGCATCCGCCACTAAAGTGTAGGTAAATTCTTTTTTGTTTTGCGTATTTTTTATTTTTACTTTAGACAAAGCCAATACTTTGCTATCGTCCAATTGTGACTCATCAATTACTCTGGCTGAAGCTACTACATTTTTTAATTGGGCAATTTTATATTCCAACAAAGACTGCTCTTCCTTAGCAGCATGATATTCAGCATTTTCACTCAAATCACCTTTGTCCCTTGCTTCTGCAATAGCCTTGCTTACACGTGGCCGCTCCACATTTTCCAAATTTTCTAAATCCGCTTTTAATTTCTTATAACCCTCCGGAGTGTAATACGAAACTTTACTCATAACTTTAATATTTTTTGCAATACAAAACTCAACTCCAAAAAAACTATGAGTTGAGAATAATCTTTATCTAAAAATGTTTTGGGAACTACCCTTAAATAAATTATGCCAATGACTCTGCTGTCATTACCAACATATTCTTAAAAAATAGGAATTGTTCCGGTTTTAAATATACATATTCCGAATAGTAATCTTATGCGTTTAATTTTAAAGAAAATGTCAAAAAACCTATCAAGACATTATTTGCTAAACTGTACTTTCGGAACTCTCAATGTTTATTCTTCGGGAAAGAACCATAAAATATCCGAAACATTAGTGAACAAACACTGAGAAATTATTTAAAAAACAAAGATACAAAATATTTAATATCTCTTTAATCTCTATTTATTTGTACCTTGCGATAAATTTTCCAAATTGATGAAAACCCCCATTTTTATATTACTCATTTTCGTAGCTCTGTCCTGCTCTAATTCTGATGACAACAACCCCAACCTACCGGATGTTGCCGTAAATAAAACCCTGTATTTAAACAATCCCTCCAATAATAATCTACTTTTTGCCGGAGGTTACGTAGAAATAAACGGTGGCATTAAAGGAATAGTGGTATATAGGGGGAATAATGATACTTTTTATGCCTATGATTTGGCCTGTCCACATTTAGCAGTAGATTCCTGTGACAAAATGATTATTGAAGACGGTATTTTTTTAGTTTGTACTTGTGACAATACCAAATTTGCCTTGGCCCTGGGCGGTGCACCTCAGAGTGATACCAAATATGCAGCCAAAGCCTACAACGTAATACAAGAAGGTAAAAAGTTAATCATTACAAACTATTAAACAAAATGGCCAATTATTTCTCCTCCAATTTCAAATTAGGCATTCTCGGCGGCGGCCAATTGGGCAGAATGCTCATTACAGAAACCCAAAAGTTAGATATTTACACCCTTATCTTAGATGCTTCTGCAGAAGCACCTTGTGCTAACATCTGCGAAGAGTTTTATCAAGGGGATTTAATGGATTTTGACACGGTTTACAATTTTGGCAAAAAAGCAGATCTTTTAACCATAGAAATAGAAAATGTAAATGTGGCAGCCTTGGAAAAATTGGAAAAAGAGGGGTTAAAAGTATATCCACAGCCAAAGGTAATTCGTACCATTCAAAACAAAGCCAGCCAAAAATTATTTTATACAGACCATGACATTCCCACAGCTCCATTTAGTCGTTTTGCCTATTTAGACGAAATTAAAACGGCTCTAAAACACGAAACATTATCGTTGCCTTTTGTGTGGAAAAGTGCTAAATTTGGTTATGACGGCATGGGCGTAAAAGTCATTAAAACCGAAGCCAATTTGGAAGGCCTATCAGCAGGAGAATGTATTACAGAACAATTAATAGATTTTAAATATGAATTGGCGGTAATTATTGCCAGAAATCCTGATGGAGAAACCAAAACTTTTCCGGTAGTGGAAATGGAATTTCACCCTACTGCCAATCAGGTAGAATATGTAATCTGTCCGGCCAGAATACCCGAAGAATTGGCCAAAAAAGCTACCAATATAGCCTTAAAAACTGCTACTGCTTATGGACACATTGGCTTACTGGCAGTGGAAATGTTTGCGACAGAAAAAAATGAAATTTTTGTTAATGAGGTGGCTCCAAGGCCACATAACAGTGGACATTACAGCATAGAAGCGGCTTTTACCAACCAGTTTGAACAACACCTGAGAGCCATTTTAAATCTGCCTTTGGGCAATACCAACAACAAAGTATCCGGAGTAATGGTAAATCTGGTAGGCGATGCTGATTATACCGGCCCTGTGAAATATAAAAACATTGAAAAAATACTTAAAATTCCCGGAGTTACCCCGCATATTTACGGTAAAAAAATGACCAAACCTTTTAGAAAAATGGGGCATGTAACCATTGTAAACCAAAGTGTAAACAAAGCCAGAGAACTAGCCGAAGAAGTAAAAAAAACGATTAAAGTAATTAGCAGGGAATAATTAAACCGTAAATAACAAATTACAATTAGGCAAAATGTAAGGCTTATAAATAAATGATGATATGAAATTTAAGGGTGTTTTACAAAAAATGATTACGGAAATAGGCCCGCCGGTTCAGTATTATTTACAAATGGAAAACGGATTTGTAAATTTAAATCAGGCCTTAGATAAAAACCTTTCCATATCTTTTCTAAATTATCAATGCCTAAACTGCGGATCAAACAAACCTATTTACCGACAGGGGTTTTGCCGCCAGTGTTTTTTTGACATTCCCCAGGCCGCAGACTGGGTGATGCGGCCAGAACTAAGTAAAGCTCATTTAAACAAAGAAGACCGGGACTTAGAATACGAAAAAAAAGTGCAACTGCAACCGCATATCGTATATCTGGCAAATTCCAGTGATATTAAAGTAGGCGTAACCCGTAGAAGCCAAATCCCCACCCGCTGGATAGACCAAGGAGCCCACGAAGCCATTGAAATAGTAGAGGTGCCTAACAGATACCTGGCCGGAATTACCGAAGTAGCTCTAAAAGATTACGTTTCTGATAAAACCAACTGGCGTAAAATGCTAACCAATGACATAAAGGATGTGGATTTGGTAGCTGAAAAACAAAAATTAGCTAAATACATCCCCAAAGAAGCTAAGCCCTATTATCTGGAAAATAACACTAAAGAAGTAAATATACAATTTCCCGTTTTACAATTCCCCACCAAAGTAAAAAGCCTTAATTTAAAAAAAACACCTCATTTTACAAGCATTTTAAAAGGCATAAAAGGCCAATATCTCATCTTTGAAGACAATACTGTTTTTAACGTGAGAGGCAGTGAGGGTTATGTGGTGAAATTACTAATAACCTGAGTTCGATTAATATTGTGACCACAGCTTTCTTTATTTTTGATTA
>PDQE01000075.1 GCA_002747735.1 Flavobacteriales bacterium
GTAAATTGCCGGAAATAAGAAAACTTATTCAGTTTCTAAGAAAAGTATTACGGATAGATTGAATTGGTGATTAATTTTTATTTATAACACGCTCGGTATTTACAATAGCCCGCTTATTTTTCCATTCTATCCAGTTCTTACCGTTTACCTTACGTATAAGATTATCTATCGTTCTCATTATTAATATATTATTCAGTGCTTTTGCCAAATGTTTTGGTTTGGCCGGAAGTGCTCTTAAGCTCATAGAAAACCCGGGCGTTACGTATTTCATATAGTGCCACCAGCCTTCGGGCATGTAGAGCGTATCACCATGTTCTAAATAGGCTACCATACCTTTGGCGGATGCCAATGCTGGCCATTTTTCAATGTCAGGATTGTCAAAATCAATATCTTCACGGGTGATTAAGGAGTACGGTATTTTATACAAAAAAGGTGTCTGATCCGGTGAAAACAAAATACATTTTTTCTTTCCCTGAAAGTGGAAATGTAAAATATTAGCCAAATCTATATCATAATGCATAAAAGTAAAGGCGTTTTCTCCGCCAAAAAATAACATGGGCATTTTCTTTAACAATCGCAATCCAATATCAGGATAGGAATAATCTTCTTGTAATTCCGGTACTTTTTTAAGCAAATTCCATAAAAAAATACGATAATTGGTTGGCCCTTTCTGTAAAAGAGAGATGTAATCTCTCATTAGCATGTTTGCATGGGCCTCATTAAACTTGTCTTTATGGCTTACCGGCCTGTCATCATATAATGGAACGGTTAAATCTCCGGCAATTTTTGAGATGTAGTCAAAATTCCATTTGGTATAAGCCGGCCAGCTATTGGTTAAATTTTTTATAACTACAGGCTGTTGCGGCTTATAAAAATCCTTTAAAAATTGAGCTTTAGTTATATCATTTACTACTGTTACAGGTTGTAAATTGATTGACATAAACGTTTCTGTTTTTTACAATTAAACACATTTTATTTTTTCGGGTTTGATTGATTGATTTTATTTTCTAACTCTTTGATTTGCTTCTCTATCTCTTCTTTTCTGGTAATGTTGTTAATTTTTGCATTTAATGCTGAAAAAGCGTCTAATATTTGATTAATTTCTGCTAAAACTTCTTTATCAGAAATATTGGGGATGGAAGCCATATCCTCTAACCGCAATACTGAATTGTACAAAACATTTAACCTGATTTGAACATCGGGTTCTTTAAAACGTTTTATTTCTAAGGAATCTTTTAGCTGTTTGGAAATAGTAGCCAATTCTGTAGATAGATTTAATGCTTCCTGTGGCAGGGCAGTGTAGTAATTCTCTAAAAACTTATCCAGTTCCTGATAGGCTTTCCAGTTTTCAACTTTTTTTCTGGATTCGGGTAATAAAGTTTCTCCTATAGGTCTAATTACAGGCTCGGTAATTACAGAATCTTTTTCCTGAGCAGTGATAATTGTGCCATTTTTCATTTCAGATTCTTTGCAAGCCATCACCATACAAAAACACATTAATCCAAAAACTACATTTCTAAACATCCCGAGGACTTTTTACAAAGTTAGATTAAAATAGTAACCTAACCATAGTAAAATTTTAATTTTGTAAAAAGTTATGTCTTAAACTCACAGACACAATGCGTATTGCGTTATATTAATGTAAAAGGATAAGATAACAAGCACAAACAAACCGGTTACATTTCTTTTTAAAACATAGGTAATATTGTAACTTTACAGACTTAAAAAAAACAGCTATTATGGCCAAAGACATAAAAATACTGGTAATAGGAGCCTGCGGGCAGATAGGATGTGAACTCATAACGCACCTAAGGGCAAAATACGGTACACAAAATGTAATAGGTTCAGATATTAAAAACTGTCATCACAGCATTGTAGAAGGTAAATTTGAAATTGCAGATGCTACTGATAAAGATGCATTGGCAAGGGTCATTAAAAAATACAACATAGAAGAAGTGTATCTTATGGCCGCCATGCTATCGGTTACCGCAGAAAAATATCCGGTAAAGGCCTGGGAAGTAAACATGGTGTCATTGTTTAACGTATTGAATTTGGCAAAAGAAGGGATGATAAAAAAAGTTTTCTGGCCTAGTTCCATAGCTGTTTTTGGCCATACCACGCCAAAGAATAATACGCCCCAACTAACAATAATGGAGCCTACAACAGTATATGGCATAAGTAAACAAGCCGGTGAACGATGGTGTGCTTATTACAACAAAAAGTATAATGTAGATGTAAGAAGTGTACGGTATCCCGGCATAATCAGCTATAAAACCCGGCCGGGAGGTGGTACCACAGACTATGCCGTGGAAATTTTTCACCATGCAATAAAATACAAAAAATACCACTGTTTTCTAAAAAAAGATACTGCTCTGCCTATGATGTTTATGGATGATGCCATTCGGGCAACCATTGACTTAATGGCTGCCGATTTAAACAAACCTTTTATCTCTTATAATATTGCCGGTATTAGTTTTACACCAAAAGAATTAGCTGCCGAAATAAAGAAACACTTACCCGATTTTGCTGTTTTCTACAAACCGGACTTTAGGCAGAATATTGCCGATAGCTGGCCTAATAGTATAGATGACAGTGAAGCCGTAAAGGACTGGAAATGGGAACATCAAACGGATTTAAAAAAACTAACAGCGGAAATGTTACAAAATCTAATGTAATTTTTGTTACCATACCAAAATGATAAATGCCCTAAATTTGCGGACTTAAATCATTATTTTAAATGAAAAAAATTATACAAGAAAGTTTAAATAAATCCTTTACTTACAAAGAATACAGAACGCTTGTAACAGATTTGTTAAAACAAGGTAAGTCCACTGCTCCGGAACAATCAGAAGCGTTATTGCATTATAGCAAACTGAATAACAGTAGAATGAAACGGGTGGATAAAACCTTTAAGGTATCTGAAAAAGCAAAAAGTCAACTCAAAAATCTGGCCGGGAATTATATTTGGTTGGTGATTTCTGAAGGTTGGTGTGGCGATGCCGCTCAAATTCTGCCAGTGATAAATAAAATGGCAGATGCATCAGAAAACATAGACTTAAGAATTGTATTGCGTGATGAAAATGAGGAACTGATGAATAATTTTCTTACCAATGGAGGTAAGTCTATCCCAAAACTTATCTTGCTTAACGCTGATACCTTAGAAGTTATAGACACGTGGGGTCCCAGGCCATCTACAGCTACTAAAATGGTGGAGGAACAAAAGAGAAAATATGGTGTTTTAGACGATGCTTTTAAGGAAAAATTACAACAATGGTATAATGCCGATAAGGGAATGACTCTTGAAAAAGATTTGTTGCAACTATTAGATGTTGCCCAGTTGGCTTAAAAATTTATCAATAGTAAAAGCATCTGCTACTTTAAAATTGCCAATTCTTGTCCGTCTGAGTTCGGATAAATAGGCTCCGGAACCTAATGCCTTTCCAAAGTCATGAGCTAATGAACGGATATAAGTACCTTTGCTGCAAACGGTTCTAAATGTAACTTCCGGCATGGCTATTTCGGTAATTTCAAATTCTGAAATGGTAACTTTTCTTGCTTTCATTACCGTAGTTTCGCCGGCTCTAGCCAAGTCATATAACCGTTTGCCGTCTTTTTTTATAGCAGAAAAAAGAGGCGGTTTTTGATCTATTTCGCCAATGAATTTATGGGTGTGTTTGTAAATATCATTTTCGGTAAGGTGATTGATTGGAAAATTTTTGTTGATCTCTGTTTCTAAGTCATAAGACGGAGTAGTGGCACCAAGGGTAAGTTTTCCGATGTATTCTTTTTCCTGTGCCTGGTATTTACTGATTTTTTTTGTGAATTTTCCGGTACAGAGTATCAATAAACCCGTTGCCAACGGATCTAGGGTGCCGGCATGCCCTACTTTTATTTTTTTTAAATTAAATTTCTTTTTTATAGTCCATCGCACTTTATTCACCACCTGAAAAGATGTCCATTCCAAAGGTTTATCAATTAAAAGTACTTTTCCGTTTTTAAATTCGGATTCGCTCATTTTAATCATTGATTAAGGCAACTACAATTGCAATTATACCAATGATGGTACAGTAAAGGGCAAAATAAGACAACTTACTTTTTCTAACTAAGGTTATCATCCAGTTACAGGCAAATAAACCGGATATAAAAGCTGCCAAAAAACCAATAGAAAGGGTGCCAACATTGGTGTTTTCTAAAGCAATCTGTCCACTCAGTAAATCTTTGGCTACTTTACCAAAGATGAGTGGTACTACCATTAAAAAAGAGAACCTTGCTGCTCTGGTTCTGTCTATTCCTAACAATACCGATGTAGAAATAGTAGCACCGGAACGCGAAATACCGGGTAGCATGGCTATGGCTTGTGAAATCCCGATAATAAACGCATTGGGAAAAGATACTGCTTTGTTCGTGTTTTTAGCTTTATCTGCCAGTAGGAGCAGTAACGCGGTTACCAATAGCATACAGCCCACTAAAAAAATTCTGCCTCCAAAAAAGGCCTCTAATTCTTCTTCAAACAACAATCCAATTACAACCGCAGGAAGCATGGACAAGATTATTTTTAAGGAAAATTGCATTTCCTCGTTCCATTTAAACTGAAAAAGTCCTGTTAAAATTTCCCATACTTCTTTTCTAAAAATTACTATGGTACTCAAAGCCGTGGCAAAATGTAAAACTACGGTAAAGGTAAGGCTTTCTTGCGGCAAAGAATTATCTCCAAATAAGGCTTTTCCCAGTTCTAAGTGGCCGCTGGAAGATACGGGCAAAAACTCCGTTAGCCCCTGAATAATGCCCAGAATAAGGGCTTCTAAATAGGTCATTAATTACTTTTTTGGTTGGGCAAAAATAGCATAAATTTGAATTCCCAAACCCAATAAAACTAAAGTAGGTGCCAGCCTTATTCTTATAAAGCTGTATATCTCTTCATTAAACACATTAGGGTCATCACTGCCACCGCCTGCCATAAGGATATAACCGATAGCTATTATAACCAATCCTATGGCCATTATAATATAATTTCGCTTTTCAAAAAGAAAAGTAGTTTGTGACTTCTCTTCTTTTTTGTCTTTTTTATTCATTTTAGTAATACAATTGATCGGTTCGTAAATTTAAAAAACGCTGAGCGGCCAAATAGGCACTAATCCAAGAAATTAAAATCCCTATTAAAAAAATTCCGGCAAATAAGATGCCTAATAGTTTAATATTTTGTAAAAACTCAAATTCAGGAAAATTCCGGTCTAGATAATATACTGATATGGCTAAGCCGATAAGGGCAACTAAAGCACCAATAGCCCCTAATTTTATACTTATCCATACAAAAGGCCTTCTTATAAAACGTTTGGTAGCTCCTACCATTTGCATGGTTTTTATAGTAAACCTTTTTGCATAAACCGATAACCGGATAGAATTATTGATAAGCAACATGGCAATAAAAATAAAAACACAGCTAAAAATAATTACCCATAAACTAATTTTGTTCACATTTTCAGTAATTAGGGCTATTAGCGGCTTATCATAGCTCACTTCATATACAAAGTTTTTTTGGGTTAACTCCTTTTCTATTTCTCCCATTTTCTCCGGTGTTACATACTCTGCTTTAAGGTAGAGGTCAAGGGCATTTTTTAAGGGGTTATACCCTAAAAATTCCATAAAATCTTCTCCGTTTTCTGCAATGGCTATTTTTGCCGCTTCTTCTTTGCTGATATAGGCAACAGATTTAGTGTAAGGTTCGCTTTTAAGCAAGATTTCCAGATTTTTTACTTCTTTTTTTCCGGCAGAATCTTTTAGAAAAATAGTAACGGAGGCCTGCTCTTTAAAATAATCAGAAATTTTCTTTGTGTTGAGTACCAATAAACCGAATAAGCCCAAGAGAAAAAGTACAAAAGCAATACTAAGTATCACTGATAAATAAGATGATTTTAACCGTCTTTTTTGGTATTTCTCAAAAGAAGTGCTCATAAATCTAATGGCTTAATTTACGGCCGCAATATACTTATTTCTATTCAATTTCCTGACAAAGCTCTATTAAAACACCATTAGTAGTTTTAGGATGCAAGAAAACCACCCATTTGTTATCTGCACCTTTTTTGGGTTTATCGTTTAGTACAATAAAACCTTCGGATTGCAGCCGCTCTACTTCTTTTTTAATATCCGAAACGGCAAAAGCAATATGATGAATGCCTTCGCCCCGTTTTTCTATAAATTTGGTAATCGGGCTATCGGGGTCACTGGCGGCAACCAGTTCAATTTTATTAGGGCCGCTTTTAAAAAAAGAAGTAATGACTCCTTCACTGGCAACTTCTTCTATTTTGTAAGGTGCTTTTCCGAATAAATTTTCAAACAGGGAGTTGGAACGGTCCAAATCTTTTACCGCTATTCCTATATGTTCTATTTTTTTCATTTTTAGGGTTTATTTAGGTTAATAATTACAACATTCTTTCTAAAAAACGAAATAATTAAAGGGAATAAGATTATTAAATTTTTAAAAGCATTTTACTTGTAGTTTATGGAAAAAATAGATTTTTATGATGCATCATTAAAACTCATTAACGGAATGGGAATGTCCACTTCTAATTTTTCTGCTAAACTTCTGGAAAATAATTGCTTAAAGAATCCGGGTTCTTCTCTGGTGAGTAGTGCAATCAGGTCTGCATTAATTTCTTTTGAATAGCTTTTTAGTTTTTTCTTAATGTTATTACATGGCAAGACAAAAAACCTGATTCTGTCATAATCTGTTTCGGATAAAAGGCGTTTTTTAAATGCCCTCATGGCTTCATTGCCTTTTTGTTCATCTTTGGTAGAAATATGTACCACGTGGATGTTGGCATCTGCCACTTTAGCCATTTCAATGAGTTCTTTAAGAGCGAAAAAGTCACCCTCTTCAAAATCCGTGGCGTAGATTAAGTTTTTACTTCTTATATCTTTTATTTTATGTGGCACTATAACCACCGGTACTTCTAAGTCCGTAAATAACCCCTTGCCTATATGTCCGGCCAGTAAGCCGCGTTCGGTTTGTTTGTCTTTTCTTCCTATTAAAACCATAAATGGCGATAATTTTTTCGCAACCTTTACAATACCGTCCAGCACGTTATCTTCAATTAAAACCTTTATTTTTATGCGTTTATCAGTAAAATTATCTGCCAGATGTTTACTACAATAATGCTTTACTACTGCCTTTTGTTCTTCTATGGCCATCAGTTTCATTTGTTCCTTTGGACGGCTAACCATAAAACGGATATGCGGCATTTGATAAATATGCAATATGGTTAAGGTTTTATCAAAGCTATTGCTCAGATGATAAGCATATTTAAGCACCTCTCCTGCGTTTTTAGAGAGGTCTGTTGCGTAAAGTATTGTTTCTGACATATTTTCAAATTTTTTGTAAAGTTACATTATTATTGGTGGATATTCAAATGATAATAATCAGGCCCAATTTGGTTCAAAAAACTATAAATCAGTTAAATTTCTGTTTTTAACAAGTATTAATCTTATTTTTGTGATATGGAAACGAACAGACAGAAAAAAATAGCCGGAATTATCCAAAAAGACATTGCCGAAATCTTACAGAATACTGCCAGAAATGTTGAAAAAGGCTTGCTGATATCCGTAACTAAAGTTTATGTAACATCAGATCTGCATGATGCTAAGGTGTATGTGAGTATTTTCCCTTCTAATAAGAGCGAAGCGTGGATAAAGAGTATCAAAGAGCATAGTAATATGGTAAAATCGGCATTAGCCAAACGCACCAGAAACCAGTTGAGGCGAGTACCGGAACTGGCTTTTTTTCTCGATGATTCTTTAGATTATATAGAAATTATAGATAAATCTTTGCAAGGCAAGACGGAGAATCCTATTAAAAACCCCGATATTTTACCCAAAAGGAAAAAGCTCTAACATTGAACTTTCCACATTACATAGCCAAACGGTATCTATTTACCAAAAGCAGTAACAATGCCATAAATATTATAACATTTATTGCCGCTTTGGGGGTTGTTGTTGGTACGATAGCCTTGTTTATAGTTTTATCGGTTTTTTCAGGCCTTAAAGAATTTAGCCTTAGTTTTATTAATATGGCCGATCCGGATTTAAAAATAACCGCTGCACAAGGAAAGTCTTTTTTCTTTACAGATAGTTTAGAAAATGTATTAAACCAAAAAGACATTGCGGTTTATAGCAAAGTGGTGGAGGAAAAGGCGTTTTTTAATTATAAAAACAAATCTACCGTTGCCAATATAAAAGGTGTAGATACTAACTATCTTTCCATAAATCCCATAGACAGTGTTATTTATGATGGCAATTGGTTAGATTTTGATGCTCCGACAACAGCTGTAGTAGGGAATAATATATCAGCTCAGTTATCCATGGGTGTTTATGATGTTATTAACCCATTAAAAGTATATGTTCCTAAACCGGGAAAAGGCTATATCAATAATCCTAAAAATGCTTTTAATCAAATAAATATACAACCGGTGGGCGTTTTTAGGCTTACCGAAGAAATAGACAAAAAGTATGTTTTTGTACCATTGGAAACTATTCAAAAATTGTTAAAATACAAACCAAATGAATTAAGTTCCTTAGAGCTAAAACTGGTTGAGGGTGCAAAGCCCAAGGAAGTTGCAAAATCACTCCGAGTCGCATTGGGCAATGGTTTTGCCGTTAAAACCCGAATGCAACTTAACGCTCTGTATTACAAGATGATAAATACAGAAAACTTTGTTTCTTATCTTATTTTTACTCTTATTCTAATTATAGCTATGTTTAATATAGTTGGAGCCATTATTATGATGATATTAGACAAAAGAGAAAATCTATATACACTATTCAGCCTGGGCACTAATCTCAAAGAGATTAAAAAAATATTTGTTTATCAAGGGTTTTTATTAACGTTTTACAGTTTAGTGTTTGGCTTAATAATTGCCGTAACAATAGTACTGTTGCAAAAATTTTACGGTTTTATTATGATAACACCATCGTTGCCATACCCCGTAAAATTTACGTATAGCAACATGTCTGTAGTTATTGTAACCATACTACTCCTCGGTTATATTGCGGCATTGATTGCCAGTAGCCGGATTTCAAAAAAGTTGATTGAACGTTGAGTTTGTTATAAAAAAGTGTAATATTGGCGTAAATTTTGAAGTATATACTTTACGATAATATCAATTATGCAAAAATTTATAATACTCTTAGCATTTTTATTCGGCTCTATGGTACATTCGCAGAGTAGTTATTTTGTGTGCCCTACCGGAGATAATGGTTGGGAAGGTAGTAAAAAACAGCCTTGGAAAACAATTCAGTTTGGGCTAAATCAACTTTTTCCCGGAGACACACTCAATATTATAAAAGGCGTTTATAACGAAAAGTTAGAACTTGCCAAAAGCGGTACTTCTGAAATGGAGATTACCATAAAAAGCTATAACGGAGAGGTTATCATTGATGCTACGGCTATAAAATCTCAGAATGCTATTCTAAAAATTAAAAATCAATCTTTTATAAGCATTACAGGAATTGAATTTGCCAATAATATTCAAAATTTTGCAGCCGGAATATCAATTGAAGGCAGTGGTACCAACATAACCATAGAAAACTGTACTATCCGAGATATACATTTTTCTGATAATCCCAGTAAAAAAGCTACTCCACGTAGAAATGCACAAGGAATAATTGTTTATGGAAATAATGAAAAACCATTAAAAAATATTTTTCTTAAAAATAACAGGCTCTATAATTGCCGGTTGGGTTACAGTGAAGGATTAGCGGTTAACGGCAATGTAGATGGTTTTGAAATTACAGGCAACCAAGTGCATGATTTAACGAACATAGGTATTGACGTTATAGGCCATGAAGGCGTTTGTCCTATTCCCGAAAAAGACCAGGCAAGAAATGGATTGGTAATGGGTAATACAGTGTATCATTGTATTTCGTCGTATGCTACCTCAGCAGGAATTTACATAGATGGCGGTAAAAATGTATCCGTTTTAAACAATACAGTTTATAACAATGGTTATGGCATAGAAGTAGGTTGTGAAAACAAAGGTAAACAAACCGCAGCCATAACGGTGAGAAACAATGTAATTTATAATAATGAAATAGCCGGCTTGGCTATTGGCGGATTTGACTTAAAAAAAACCGGTATAGTTACAAATAGTACATTCTACAATAATACACTTTATAAAAATACGAATGGAAAAAAAGGCATATCAGAAATTTTACTAACTGCCGCTGAGGACTGTAAATTATTCAACAATGTTGTTTTTACTGATGATAAAAGTAATGCGGTTATAAGCGTCTATCCCAATAAAAACATAGCGTTAGATTTTAATGCTTATTATTCACAATCCGGAGAGGGTAATCTTAAGTTTACTTGGGAAGATAACTATTATGAAAATTTTCGATTTTACAAACAGGCCAGTGGACAAGATTACAATTCTATAATTGGAAATCCGCAGTTTAGAAGTGAAGAAGGTGATAAATTTAATTTTAGCCTTAAGCCAAATTCAATGCTAATTGATTCCGGTAATCCAAATCACACAATTTTAGAAAACGAAAAGGACTTTGAAAATATGCCCAGAAAAACTGACGGAAGAATAGATATAGGAGCGTTTGAATATAACGGGCAGGAATGAGTAGCCATTCTGTTCCACAAATTGCGGATTAGGAAGACAAACCGGCAGGCATATTTTAGTACCGTGCCCTCTGCTTCTTGTTTTGTTTATGGTGTATTATACCAAATCTAATATATAATGCTACATATAATTGGATAAATTTTCACTTCTACTACGTTAAAAATACTCGCCATAGCTAAAGCTATGTCTGCGTTTTTTGCCTTGTATAAGTGAAAATTCACACCCAAATCCAATATAGCATTATATATTTAGATTTAGTATTAATGTGTATCGGTAATTGAAAACTTTTTTTATTACCTTATCTCTTTCCAAATTTGTATTTTTGTGTTTCAAAAATTTTAACATGGCAAGAATACTCACCGGAGTACAGAGTACGGGAACCCCTCATTTAGGAAATTTGTTGGGAGCTATAATTCCTGCAATACAAATGGCAAATAATCCCAAAAACGAGTCATTTCTTTTTATAGCGGATATGCATACGCTTACGCAGATAAAAGACGGACCTACTATTAAAGAAAACACTTACAGTACGGCAGCAACATGGTTGGCCTTTGGATTGGATATAGAAAAAACGGTATTTTACCGGCAGAGCCATGTGCCGCAGACTACGGAACTTACCTGGTATTTGAGCTGTTTTTACCCGTATCAACGCCTTACTTTGGCCCATAGTTTTAAAGATAAAGCAGACCGGTTGGAAGATGTAAATGCAGGATTATTTACTTACCCTATGCTTATGGCAGCAGATATCTTATTGTACGATGCTGATATTGTGCCTGTTGGAAAAGACCAATTACAGCATCTGGAAATGACCAGAGATGTGGCAAACAGGTTTAATCATAGAATGGGTAATACCTTGGTGCCACCGAAAGCTCAAGTACAGGAAAATGTAAAGATAGTACCTGGTATAGATGGTGAAAAAATGAGTAAATCCAGAGGAAATGAGATTAATTTGTTTCTGGACGATAAAAAATTGCGAAAACGCATTATGAAAATCCAAACGGACAGTACCCCTTTGGAAGCTCCTAAAAATCCGGACACTTGTAATTTATTTAATTTGTACAAATTAATTGCTAATGAAACTCAAATAGCCGAAATGCGAGCCAATTATGAAGGCGGCAATTATGGTTATGGTACTGCTAAACAAGCATTTTTTGAACTATTAATAGAAAAATTTGCAAATGAACGGGAAAAGTATCATTACTATATGAATAACTTGGATGAAGTGGATAAAATACTGGCCATTGGCGAAAAGAGAGCACAAAAAATTGCTGACGAGGTCTTGTTAAGAGTGAGAGGGAAGTTGGGATATTAAAGCAGAATGAGATGATTTTTTAACTCTGAGTCATCCGTTTTTTAGGCTTAGAGAGCAATTAAGCTCTGCAAAAAATTGTATAATTTTTCACCCAGTACATAACCCAAACCGAGGATAAGAGGATACCCAAAAAATAACCATAAATAATCCGTTAACCTTGTGGTTGATAAAGCAACAGTACCTTTGTTACTTATTCTGGCAATAAAGTCATACCAAGATAATAATCCCAATTTTCTGATTATGCTGTTGGCCACAATAGCCACAATTAAAATAACTATGCCAATTATATATAGCTTAAACATAAGGCTAAGATAAAAAAAAGCCTGCCTTTTCAGGCAGACTTTTTACTAACTAACTATCAACTTAAACTAATCTATGAATTTTTTTCTGGCCAATTATTTTACATTGGCTTTATTTTTTTTTCTGGGAAGTAAAAGTTGCCTGCGTAGCAGAGCAACTTTTACTGTAATTTCTGCAATTTTCCCACTTATCGAACAGGTAATACTTTAATTTGAAATTTTTTAGTGTATGTTTCTTTTTAGGAACTTTTAATCAAGTTTACTTTATGTTTCATACAGCTAAAGAAAATTAAGTATTACTACTTTTTATATTTGTTTTAAATTTTAAGAACTTTCATTGATAAAACAATAACCGTGCTAAAATTCCTACCCCGTTTTAAGAAAAAATAAAAATAATTTATAACACGCTGATATACAGGAATAAAGAAATTAATTTTTTTGCTAATTAATATCAAATAAGTTTATTCACATTATTTATGTGGGGTTTAACCCGTTTGTTTTATTGTATTGATGTTAAGTTTGTGGTTTTGTGAATAATACCAAATCTAATATATAATGCTATATTGGATTTGGATGTGAATTTTCACTTATACAAGGCAAAAAACGCAGACATAGCCTTAGCTATGGCGAGTATTTTTAACGCAATAGAAGTGAAAATTTATCCAATTATATGTGTCTGCTTCCGTAATCTACAATATTCGCTTATTTTATGGTATATTCAGTTCTTATAACGAAGATTTGATGAATAATCCGGAATATTCTATCCCAAAATTTTTAATAGTTCATTAGATTAATGGCCACAAGCATTGCTACCCACAAAATCTTTGGTAAACTAAATCAAGTATTAAGTTGAAAACCGGATATTTTTTATCTGAAAAGTTGTAATAGGAAATCATTTAAGAAAGTATAAGACCTTATAATAATTATACCATTTAAAACAATAAAATGGGTGTATTTAAGTTATAAAACTGTTCATAACAACCTAAAACCGCCGTTGTTTCATTTTATAATTATTTTAAACATTTTTATAATATGGGTGGTTATAGGAACAACTAAACAAACTTAAAAGTAAATGGCCACAGTAAAAAGCTTACATAAAGATGTATGTGCAGAGCAAGTATATGCCAGTATATTTAAAAAATTCTCTAAGGATATGCACAACTTTTTACGATATAAATTTGGCGATGGATACAGCCCTGCAGACAAAGTACAGGAGGCTTTTATAAAGCTTTGGGATAACTGTAAAGACGTATCTCCTGAAAAAGCAAAATCATTTTTGTTTACCACAGCCAATAATATGATGCTTAATGAAGTAAAGCATCAAAAGGTGGTTTTAAAACACCAGCAGAGTAAGCCCAAGCACTATACCAATGAAAATCCGGAGTTCCTAATGGAGGAATCAGAATATATGAAAAAGTACCAGAGGGCTTTGGCTACATTAACAGAGGCTCAGCGGGTAGCTTTTTTAATGAATAGAATAGAAGGTAAAAAACACAAAGAGATTGCAGAAATTTTGGGTATCTCCAGAAAGGGCGTAGAAAAGCGTATTTACGGTGCTTTGGATAAATTACGTAAAGAAATAGACGGAATATAGTAAAATATAAGGTAGGAATTTATATTTTTGAAGTGTTACATAATAAACAAATAAAAAATTTAGAGTAAAGGGTGGGAGTTTTCCGCCCAAAATTGTTATGTAAATGTAAATGCTTATATGGAAAAAGAAATATTAATACAAAAATGGTTAGACGGCGAGTTAAATGCTACTGAAGAATTGGCATTTAAGGCTATGCCTGAGTACAATTCCTACGCCAAAATTTCAGAAACTGCGAAGTTGTTTGCAGATGATTCATATAATGTAGATGCAGAATACGATAAACTCAGTGAGATTATTGCTGCTAAACGAACCACAAAAACTGTTGGCCATCCTGTTAAACCAATAAACTGGATAAGGCCGCTGATACAGGTAGCTGCTATATTCATCGTGGGGTTAGCTGTTTATTTTGCACCTATTTATGATTCCACTACTACGATAAAAACATTAGCCGGTAACCAAAAAGTTACACAATTGCCTGATAATTCTACCGTAAAATTAAATGCGGCTTCTTTTATTCAGTATGAGAAAGGATCCTGGAAAGAGAACAGAAAAGTTAACTTAGTAGGTGAAGCCTATTTTAAAGTAAAAAAAGGTTCACAGTTTGACGTAAAAACATGGTTGGGTACGGTAAGCGTTTTAGGTACACAATTTAGCGTAAAACAACGCAGCAATTACTTTGAGGTAATATGCTATGAAGGCTTGGTAAGTGTTAACTATAAGGGTAAAAAAATAAAATTGCCGGCAGGTAAAACCTTTAAACTAATAGACAATGAAGTTGTAGAAGGAAATACGAATGACACGGTTCCTTCTTGGTCAGAAAAACACATGAGCAGCTTTAAAAGTGTACCTTTTGGAGAAGTAGTGGCAGAGTTTGAAAGACAGTACAACGTAAAATTAGAAACTAATAACATAGATTTAGATCAGCTCTATACGGGTAGTTTTACCTTGGAAGATAGGAATTTAGCTTTAAAAGCTATTGCTTTGCCTTTGGGATTACAATACAAAAAAACTGCTAACAATAAAATAGTGCTTATTAAACAAGAGAGTGACTAAAAAACTTACAAAACTTAAACTATTACTATTACTTATTTCTTTTTTATGTTTGGCAGTTGTGCATTCACAAACTGAAAAAGGTAAGCAACCACTTATAAAAATTTTAGAAAAATTACAGTCCAAACACGACTGTAATTTTTCTTATATAGATAAAAATATAGCAGATGTCTTTATAGAACCTCCGGATGAAAATCTTACCTTAAAAGCATCAATAACTTATTTACAAGAAAACACACCGTTACTTTTTACCATTATTAGTGATAGTTATATCGCAATTACCAGAGATGGCAAAAAGTATTTTTCCATTTGTGGATATTTGACCGATGGCACTACCGGAATGCCAATAGAAGGAGCAGTTATTCAAACAAAAAATAATTCCGCCCTGTCTGATAGTACCGGTTATTTTCAGTTAATGGATTTACTTGCTAATGATTTGGTAACCTTTAGGCACCTTTCTTATAATTCTATTACCAAATATGCAGACGTCTATAAAACTGAAGATTGCGAAGTTATTTTTCTGGACTCTAAAGTTGAATTGCTTTCTGAGATTATCCTTAAAGATTATGTTACCAATGGGATAAACAAAGTTATTGACGGTAGCATTGCCATTAATTATAAAAACTTTGGCATAGTTCCGGGCTTAATAGAAACCGATGTGTTGCAAACAATACAGGCACTTTCCGGATTGGTAAGTGTGGACGAAACGGTTTCTAACATCAATATAAGAGGTGGTACACATGACCAAAACTTGATTCGATGGGACGGCATAAAACTCTACCAGAGCGGTCATTTTTTTGGTTTAATATCAGCGGTAAACCCCAGAATTACCAAAAATGTTACGCTTATTAAAAACGGTACTACGGCAGCTCTTTCTGATGGCGTATCAGGTACCATAGATATGAAAACGGAATATAATGTAAATAAAGATTTAAAAGCAGAAGCAGGCCTCAATTTCGTAAATGCCGATGTATTTGTAGATGCTCCTTTAACGGATAAATCATCAGTACAAATAGCCGTAAGAAAATCAATAAATGAATATCTGGATACTCCAACTTATAGTAATTATTTTGACCGTGCTTTCCAAAACTCTGATGTAATGGCAAGTGATGAATATACTAATACTACTGAGGAAAATTTTGATTTTTTAGACACCAGTCTGCGGACCATTTATAAAGTATCGGATAAAGACAGGTTAAGTGCCAATTTTTTATTTCTGAAAAATGAGTTGAGTATCGCGGAAAACGCCTTTGGCAGTGGGTCTTTTACTACCCGCCCCAGTACACTCAACCAAAGAAATACAGCCGGACAACTGAGTTATGAAAGAAAATGGAGTAAGGCATTTAAAACTGATTTGCAAGTGTATATAACCAATTATCAGTTGGATGCAGTTAACTATAATATCATTGAGGAACAAAGATTAGAACAAGGAAATACTATTGATGAAATGGGTGTAAGTTTTAATGTCAATTATAAAATTAGTGATAATCTTAGCATTTTAAGTGGATATTATTTTAAAAATACGGTTATTGCCAATAGCGATAAGTTAAATTATCCAAGATTAAACATTGTTCAGGAAAATAAACTTTCTAGTCATGCTTTGTCACTTGAATCAAAATGGAATATAAATGACTATAAAACCTATATTAGAACCGGACTAAGAGCCAATTATTATAAAGATTTTGATAAATTTATTTTAGAACCCAGACTGGCAGTAAATCAAAAAATTAACAATAATCTTTCTTTAGAATTATTGGGTGAATTTAAAAATCAAACCACTACACTACTCAATGAAAACAATCCGGATTATGATAATTTTTTGGGTATTGAGAACAGGCGGTGGTTCTTGACTGACAATGCAACAATTCCAATTTTACATGGCAAACAGTTAAGCTTGGGAGGGAGTTATAAATTCAACTCTTTTCTAGTAAATGGTTCTGTTTATTATAAAAACATAGATGGAATAACTACCCTTAGTCAGGGTTTTCAGAACCAATACGAATATACCTTAGATCAAGGTCGCTATGAAGTAGCTGGTGCAGATATTATTTTTAATAACAAGTTTAAACGCCTTAACACCTGGCTTGGATATTCTTATGCGAAAAATAACTATACGTTTAAAAATTTGCCGGTAAATAAATTTGCCAGTAATTACGATATAAGACATACAATTTCTTTAGCCACTGCGTATGATTATAAAAAATTAAAAATTTCCACCGGTTTGCTATACAGAACCGGCAAGCCTACCACGCTTTTAGTCTCCGGAAATGAGGTGATTAACGGGGAATTAAATTTTCAAAATCCAAACAGTACCCGCCTGCCAGACTATTACCGCCTTGATGCTTCTATAATATATGACTTTTCTTTTTCTAAGCATTTTAAAATAAATGTAGCAGCATCGTTACTCAATATTTTAGATAGAAAAAACTTAATCAACCAATATTACAAGATAGACCCCGAAGATAATTCCAAGTTTAAGGAATACAATACTTATTCATTAGGGATTACGCCTAATTTTGCATTACGATTGTTTTTTTAATTCGTATTGGCTTGTTTAGGCCATGGTGTTCTATGAGGATGAAACCTTTGAAATATTTTTGTCACTTTAAAAACGTGTAAGAATTATGAAAATACACCATAACCGGTGATGATTTTTTTATTTTTCCAACACTTCATTAATTTTTTCTACTATTACTTTCGGTGAAATATCCCGCATTACATCTTCATAATCTTCGCATATTTTGTTGCCATAAACAGAACAAGGCAGTTTTGGATATTTTTCTCTGTCCGGAATTAATTGGTTTTCAATAGGCTGGTTGTAGGGTGCAAATCCGGCATAAGGATGTGTAACACCCCATATTGAGATTACTTTAACGCCTTGCATAGCAGCCAAATGGCCATTGCCGGAGTCCATACTTACCATAAGGTCTAAATTGCTAATTAGGGATAATTCTTCTTCCATTGATAATTTTCCTGCAATAGAAAAGGTGCAGTTGAACAGCTTTGCCATCTTACTCAATTCCCTTTGTTCTTTATCACCGCCTCCAAAGAGTATAATTTTGTAATTTTTATTTTCTAATAACTTTTTCAACACTTTTTTTACCAAATCTAATGGATACATTTTTCCAGGATGTTTGGCAAATGGAGCAAAGCCAATCCAATAATTATAATCTGTACCGATTAAATCAAGTATTTTTTCTGATAAGATTGTTTTATCAGGAAAAACGGGTTGACTTATATCCACCGGAAAGCCCAATTTTTCAAATACGTCCGCATATCTTTGGTGAGTAGTTTTTAGAGGTTTAAAGATTTTGTTTCTCTCCCTTGTCAGAGCTTTTTTCTCTGCCCTGCCTTTGTCAATAATAGCCATTTTTATGTTTGAAAATGTAAAAAAGCCTAGCAGAATTTTTGAGCGGAGTACGTTGTGTAAATCAGCTATGTGGGTTATGGAAAGAGATTGGATTTGGCGATAGAGTTTGTACAAACCTGCCAAGCCCTTGTGAGATTTATTCAAATCGGCAATAAACACTTCCAGATTGGGAATGTTTTTAAAAAAAGGTTTAAATGCAGCCCGGGTAAGTACCGTAATTTTTACATTGGGATAAGCCATGGCAAAAGCCCGCAATACAGGCACTGTCATGGCTACATCGCCCATGGCAGATAACCGGATAACGAGAATATGGCTGTTCATAAAATTATTGGGTTAAATCTCTAAACATTTTTTCCAGACTCTCATTTTTGCGAATGGATTGCAATAACCTAAGGCCGTTATCATGGGCAAAATCAAATATCGCCGGTCGCATATCTTTTTTGGTATAAAAGGTGAGTTCCCAAGTATTTCCACCCAGATTTTTTACGGTATTTACGTTGGCAATTTGTTGTAATAATTGCTGTTCTACTAACAAGTCAAACTCTACTTCTATACGTTGTATTTTGTCATCTTTTAGGCTGTCTAAACGTTTGTCAGCTACTATTTTTCCTTTATTAATTATAATTATCCTGTCGCAAACCGCTTCTACTTCTTGCAGGATGTGGGAGGAAAACAATACTGTTTTGGATTTACCGATGTCTCGAATCAATTGGCGAATCTCAATTAACTGATTAGGGTCTAAACCTGTGGTAGGCTCATCCAAAATCAACACATCAGGATTGTGTAGCAAAGCTGCCGCCAATCCCACCCGCTGCCGGTAACCTTTTGAGAGTTGGCTTATTTTTTTATGAGCTTCTGCCGAAAGGCCAACGGTTTTTATTACCTCCGCTACTTTGTCTATGCCAATTTTGTAGATATTGGCGTTAAATTGCAAATATTCTTTTACGTACATATCCAAATACAACGGATTGTGTTCGGGTAGATACCCAATTGATTTTTTTACCGAAAGTTCATCAGTAGCTACATCATAGCCGTTTACAAGAACCACTCCTTCGGTAGCATCTAAATAGGTAGTGATGATTTTCATCATGGTGGATTTTCCGGCACCGTTTGGGCCCAAAAAACCGACTATTTCACCTTGGTTTATGTTAAAGCTTACTGCATCTAAGGCCTTTTGGCTGCCGTAAACTTTCGTTACCTCTTTTACTTCTATAGACATTGGTTCTTTTTTATAAATAAATATTACTAAATGGATAATGTTCCTACTTCTTAAATTTGGTGGTATTTAGTGTTTAGTTTACAATCCGTAGTTTTTTATCTTCTGATTTACATTAAATTATTGGCCAAATCAAAACTATAATCTAAAGTTTTATAAATCCAAAAAACACTATATTTTTCAATTTGAGAAGTTTTAACACAGACAATCCGCATTACTTTTTGTTTTTTACATATTTCTCTAACCATTGATCTTGTTCCCATAGCATGTGCAGAATACTTTCTTTGGCACGGTATCCGTGGCTTTCTTTGGGTAACATTACCAACCTTACGGTAGCCCCCAATCCTTTTAGGGCGTTAAAATATCGTTCACTTTGCATAGGGTATGTGCCGGAATTATTATCTGCGGCACCGTGAATGAGTAATAACGGTGTTTTCATTTTCTCCGCATGCATAAACGGCGACATAGTGTAATATACCTCAGGAGCTTCCCAGTAATTTCGTTCTTCACTCTGAAAGCCAAATGGTGTAAGTGTTCGATTATAGGCTCCGCTTCGGGCGATACCGGCAGCAAACAAATCTGAATGCGATAAGAGATTGGCTACCATAAATGCTCCGTAACTATGTCCGCCAACTGCCACCCGCTCCCAATCTATATACCCCATAGCATTTACAGCGTCTATAGCAGCTTTAGCATTAGCTACCAACTGTTTCCTAAAACTGTCATTAGGTTCAGTGTCACCTTCGCCTATGATGGGGAAGGCAGCTCTGTCTAAGACTACATAACCTTTGTTAACCCAGTAAATGGGCGAACCGTAGTGTGGAGCTATAAAACTATTGGGATTGCTCGTGGTTTGTGAGGCACTGCTTTTGTCTTTGTACTCTATTGGATACGCCCATAAAATCATAGGCATTTTTTCTTTTTTGGCTTTGTCATATCCCACGGGTAAATACAAGGTGCCACTAAGGTCTAAGCCGTCATCTCGTTTGTACTGTATTATCTCTTTATGAACATTTTGTAAGGCGGTAAACGGATTTTTAAAATCTGTAAGTTGAGTTAGTTTGTTGTTTCTCAGGTTTCTGAAATAATAGTTGGGATATTCAGTAGGTGATTCAATTTTTGCTAATATTCGATTTTTGTCTGGATCATAGTCGTTAATCTTTTCTAATTTATCAATGTATTTGGATTTATAGATGGTTGATTTCTGCTTTGTTTTTAAGTTAATTTTATCCACAAACGGAAATTGGCCTTTTTTGGAAAAACCATCGCCTATCAAAAAGGCGTTGTTGTTTTTATCCAATTCCAAAACGTAATTGCCGTAATCATTTCTTTTCATTACAAAATAGCCCGGGTCTGCATATACATCTTGGTAATTTCTATCAAACAGAATTTCGGGTTTTTGGGCAGTATCAGAAGGATTAAATACGTAGGATTTGGTATTTCTGGTATTCCACCAATAGTCATTGGCCACAGCCAAATTATCTGTTCCCCACTTAATACTGTAATACCGGTTGATGGTTTTTAGAATACTTTTTGGTACACCGTTAAATGGGGCATCTAACTGAAAAACATTATCTCTAAATTCCACTTTATTTTCTGGATTACCGCCATCTAAAGCTTCTGCATAGATAAGGCTAGCAGGTTTATCATTACGCCAAGATATGTTTCGTTTACCGGTTTGCGTAGCCATAAAGCCTTTAGGCAGCACTTCCAATAAAGGCCTTTCGGTTATTGTAGTAATGTGTTTTCCGGATTTATCATATATATTATAACTGGTAGGAAAACGCCTGTAAGTTACAATATATGAAAAAGGTTTTTTTAGGGTGGTTACCAGAAGATAAGATCCATCAGGCGAAAAGCTAATGTTATCGTACATATTGGTGGGCAGCCATTCCGTTTTTGTACCGTCCAGATTCACTTTGTACAGTGTAGAGCGGCATAATTGTTCAAAATTAAACTCATCATTTGGGTTTTTTAACAAGTCCTGATAGGTTCTGTTCTGGGCTTTTTCACCATAGTTTACAGAAACAGTAGGTCCTTCCGGTACTGCATCTGCGGTGTTTATCAGTTTCTTTTTATCTTTAGGTAGCATTTTAACCAGGAGGCTGTTGCCCTCTTCAAACCAGTTGATTACATCGCCTAGATTAGCATTTAAAACAGGTGGTGTTATTTGTCTGGCGGCAAGGGTTTCCATGTCCAATACCCATAGGGAAACACCTTTTTTTCCGGTATGGGTAAAGGCGAGTTTGTCCTGTTTTGGTGACCAGCTAAAATAGGCCAGCCGGGGAGCTTTGGGCAGGCCGGTAACTTGTTGAATATCCTTGTTTTTCCCGGAGAGTTTTTTCACTCTTATATTATTGTAATATCGTGTTCGATTGCCAATATTAGTCACCGGGTTAATCCGCAAGCCGCCCAGCCGCAGTTCGGGTTCAGAGAGTTCTGCTATGGAGCTAAAAGCCTTGCTATACCTAAAAATAAGTATGTCTTTATTGTTATTCATCATTACAGATGGTGCCAATTCTACATCTACCAGTTCTAAAATTTCCTTAGAAGGTTTTTGATAGCTTAGATTTTCCTGAGCGGAAAGAGGAAGTAGAAATAAAAAGGTGATGAGGTAAGAGAAGTATTTCATGATAATGAGTGTTTCTTAATCAGATATTTAATAGTTTTTAATATGTAAATGATGATCTTTTAAAACTTATGCTAAACTACAATTTTATCGGGCTTTTTCAAATAAAATTATAATATCTAATTTTTAATATTTCTTTCTGATTAAGTGTAATTTAAAAGTTAAAAAATTATATTTTTATCAATCCCTGCAATTATTTATTAAAAAAATTTGTTTTTAAGAATATAACTTTTACATTTGTTGCTCAATCAGTTAAGAAAATGAGACTGTTTAACACTTGGCAAGCGTACTTTTACTTCTTTTATTTTTATAAAGCGAAGCGGGGCTTTGTGGGTGTTTATTTGTCATAAAATAAGAATACAACCGTAGAAAGCCTCGTAAAAACGAGGCTTTTTTTATGGATTTATCTTTAAACAGGGTGTTGTTGCGTTTATTCAGCAGAAATGGAATTGATATGATAAAACAATTAAGTTTAATTTTAATGAACCACGGTTCTTTCTTTGCAGTAGAAGTCCAAGGGAGGTTATTGTGGTAAACGAATTTCTTAATCATATTTAAATAATGTTTAAAATTTTTAATGCGAGAATGTAAGGGTTACATGTATTATCAATTAATTAATAAAATTTAAACCTATGAAAATAGCCATACAAGGTATTTTAGGATCTTTTCATCATCTGGTGGCCAACCAATATTTTGGAAAAGAGATGGATTATGTGTCTTGTGATTTTTTTCATGAAATGCCGGTGTTACTTACGGAAGATAAGGTAGATGCTGTGGTTATGGCTATAGAAAATACTTTGGCGGGGTCTATTCTGCCCAATTACGCCCTTATCAATGAGTATGATTTAAAGATTCAAGGTGAGGTACACATTCCCATCCATCATCATTTGCTGGCAGTAAAAGGCCAGAAATTTGAAGATATTAAAGAGGTTAGGAGTCATCCTATGGCTATTTTACAATGTAAACAGTTTTTTAGGAAGCACTCAAATATCCGTTTAGTAGAAGAGACCGATACTGCATTGGTAGCTAAACAAATTAGTGAAGAAAAAATTACAGGTGTTGCCGCTATTGCCAGTAAAATTGCCGCAAAAATTTATGGGTTGGAAGTTATTGAAAGTGGAATCCAAACCAGAAAAGAAAACTATACCCGATTTTTTATTTTAAAGAAGAATAACGGATCATTAATCTTAGATAAGAACTTAAACAAAGCATCCATACGTTTTGTTACCCATCACAAAACCGGCAGCTTAGCGGAAGTACTCAATGTCTTTGCAGATTTTGATATGAATTTATCTAAAATCCAATCGCTGCCTATCATTGACCAACCGTGGAATTACGCTTTTTTTGCCGATATTATTTTTAAAGATTATAATTGCTACCAAGAGGCGATAGCGGCAGTAGAAAAAAAAGTAAGTGAAATAAAAATTCTGGGCGAATACCAAAAAAGCAAACGCAACTATGATACATAGAGCCACCCGATTAAACAGTGTAGCGGAATACTATTTTTCTAAAAAATTACGTGAAGTAAGGCAATTAAAAGCTGCCGGAAAGCCTGTTATAAATATAGGTATAGGCAGCCCCGATCTGGACCCGCCATTAAGCGTAAGCCGGGCCATGCAACACACAATGGAGCAACACAATGTACACGGCTACCAGAGTTACCAAGGTTTACCGGAACTGCGTATGGCTATGGCCAATTATTACCAAAGATATTTTGATGTAAGCCTTAATCCGGATACTGAAATTTTGCCGCTTATGGGTTCCAAAGAAGGGATTATGCATATTTCCATGGCGTTTTTAAACAAAGGTGATAAAGTGCTTATCCCCAACCCCGGCTACCCTACTTATACTTCGGTTACAAATTTACTGGAAGCCGAACCGGTGTTTTACAATCTGTTGGAAGAAAACAATTGGCAACCGGATATAAATCAATTAGAAAAACAAGATTTGTCTAAAATAAAAATTATGTGGGTAAACTATCCGCATATGCCTACCGGGCAAACAGGAGATAAAAAGTTGTTTGAAAAGCTGGTGGCTTTTGCCAGAAAGCATGATATATTAATTGTAAATGACAATCCCTATAGTTTTATTTTAAATGATAATCCACTGAGTATTTTAAGCGTAGCCGGTGCAAAGGATATTGCTCTTGAGCTCAATTCGCTCAGTAAAACATTTAATATGGCCGGATGGCGAGTAGGGATGCTGTTGGGTAATGCTGCACTTTTAAAATCCGTTTTACAAGTCAAGAGCAATATGGATAGTGGAATGTTCTACGGTATTCAACAAGGAGCCATTGCCGCATTGGATGCTGATGATAGTTGGATTAACAATTTAAACGCCGTTTATAAAAAACGAAGAAATATCGCCTGGCAAATTGCCGATGCTTTGAATTGTACTTATACTAAAAAAGCAGTGGGTTTGTTTGTTTGGGCTAAATTGCCTAATGGAAAAAATGCCAAAGAAGTAGCAGATGAATTATTGTATAAATACAATGTTTTTTTGGCTCCCGGAACAATTTTTGGGTCAAACGGCGAGGGTTATATCCGTATTTCGCTATGCCTGCCGGAAGAAACACTGGTACAAGTATTAGACCGATTGCAAACCAAAAAAACAGGGCAGTAAAATGGAAAAAGTAGTAGTCATTGGATTAGGGTTAATAGGTGGTTCCATGGCATTGGACTTAAAAAAATCTGGAGCGTATCAGATTATAGGTATAGATAGCAATCCCGAACATTTACAAAAAGCTAAGGAATTAAAAATTATAGATAAAACTGGTGACTATTCAACTTTAAAAAGTGCTGATGTGGTGATTATTGCCGTGCCGGTTAATTATATACCGGCTGTTACATTAAAAGTTTTAGACAACATTGGTTTAAATACTTTGGTTTTTGATGTGGGTTCTGTAAAAGAAAATGTATGTAACAAGATAATAGATCATAAAAATCGGAAAAATTTTGTGGCCGCTCATCCTATTGCCGGTACAGAATATTCCGGACCCCAGGCGGCCTTTACAGGCTTGTTTACGGAAAAAGTAAATATAATTTGTAACAAGGAACAAACTGATGTCGAGATTTTAGAAAGAACCCTTGTCCTGTTTGACTATCTACAGATGAGAACCACTTTTATGGATGCCGCTGAACATGACAAACATATTGCTTACGTATCGCATTTGTCTCATATTAGTTCGTTTATGCTGGGTAAAACGGTCTTGGAAATAGAACCGGATGAAAAGAATATTTTTAACATGGCAGGTAGCGGTTTTCAATCTACCGTAAGACTGGCTAAGAGTTCACCGGTAACGTGGACCCCCATTTTTATACAGAATAAAAAAAATATTTTAAAATCACTGGATGAATATATTAAGAATCTGGAATTATTTAGGCAACTTATTGACAAGGAATCAGGTGATGAAGTTTTTTCGGTAATGGAAAATACCAATCATATAAAAGAAGTCCTAAAAGGTATAGTTATTTAGGTTGTCAACATTAATTAAGCAAAAAAATATAGAATCGCTAACAACAAACATTATGGAAAAAACAGATTTTTCAACCTGGCTTAAAAAAATGAATTTGAGCCATCCATTGGTCATAGCCGGGCCATGCAGTGCTGAAACAGAAGAACAAGTATTAACTATTGCTCATCAGCTTAAAGAAACCGATACCACAGTATTTAGAGCGGGTATTTGGAAACCCAGAACCCGCCCCGGAAATTTTGAAGGCAACGGGGCTGTGGCATTGCCCTGGCTTACCAGAGTAAAGCAAGAAACCGGTTTGCTCACCACTGCTGAGATAGCTAATGCCCAACATGCAAAACTGGCTATGGAATTTGACATAGATATTATTTGGATAGGGGCAAGGACTACCGTAAATCCTTTTGCAGTACAGGAAATAGCCGATGCCTTACAAGGTACAGATAAGATAGTATTAATTAAAAATCCGGTAAATCCGGACTTATCGCTTTGGATGGGGGCTATAGAAAGGATGTTTAAATCAGGGATAAAGAATTTAGGAGCTATTCACCGCGGTTTTTCCACTTTTAAAAACAGCAAATACAGAAACAATCCGCAGTGGCAGATTCCTATTGATTTGCAGCAAAAATATCCAACCCTGCCTATAATTTGTGATCCGTCGCATATTTGTGGAGAACGTGAGGGAATTTTTGATGTTTGCCAAACGGCATTAGACCTAAAATTTGATGGTTTAATGATAGAAACCCATTATGACCCCGACAATGCCTGGAGTGATGCCAGACAACAAATCACACCCCAGCGTTTGGCTGAAATTACTAAGGCACTTCGGGTTAGAAAAGACCGTGTAGAAGAAGCAGATTCGTTAAGAAAACTGAAAACTTTGCGAAAAGAAGTCAATCAATTAGACAAACAACTTATTGAAATATTAGGCCAGAGAATGGAAGTAGTTGAAGGTATAGGGCGGGTAAAAAGAGAAGGCAACGTAGCCATATTACAACGAACTCAATGGGGCAAAGTAATGCAACGGGTTGTGGACCAGGCTAATGCACACGGCCTTAGTGAAGAGTTTATAGAAAAAGTGTTTAAGTCTATTCATCAAGAGTCTATAGACCATTTAACCCCCTTTCGGGGTACGTGCGGAATTACTATTAAGAATAATCCTGTAATATTGTTTCCTATATTCGTTGCTATCTGGCAGATATGAAAACCTGAGTTCGATTAATATTGTGACCACAGTTTTCTTTATTTTTGATTAGAAATTTTATGAAATTTTCGAGTAATATCGAGATATTACGAGGAGATTT
>PDQE01000076.1 GCA_002747735.1 Flavobacteriales bacterium
TTAACTTATACATAATTACGTTTGATTTAGTCTAACCCTCTTTGATTAAGTATTTGTTTTTTGTAACTAATCATACAAATTCTGATAATGGCCAATGAAATCTTAGTAAGAAATTCCACGTTACCGAATGTTATCCCAATAACTTCTTTGGTTTTTTTAAATCTAATAAAATAATATTTTATAAAATTATCCAAGGGTTCTTTTTCTTCAATAAAGTCTCCATAAGTTACACCAGAGTTGATTTTGTAATATGAGAAACTTTGCACCCTATTGCTTAAAGTAAATTTATCTTTTGATATATAAAACTAATTATAAGTTAATTAATCTGCTTCATCATCAGAAACAAGGTCATCATTTGAAAGGTAGTACCAATTTCCTTGAATTGATGTCTTATTGCATGTAGCAAATAAAGGTAAAATAAATCCGGGTAAAATAAACTTTTTCATTTAATGTATCTCACCATTACAGGATTAGTAAATAAATTATTTCTAAAAACCAATGAATCTTTATTAAGTTTAATAATCTCAATTTCTGTGTTTAAAGGCTCTTCTAAAAAAAGGTATTTAGTATTTATCCCTATTTCAAATGGTATCTTTATAGTATCAATTGAGGATTTGTTTTTACTATCTTTAAAATTCAAATTATTGTCCTTTGAAATAATCAAAACATTTTCAAAATAAAAGAATTTACCGTCCGGCTGTAACATTACAAGATCTTCATTTGAATCTTTTATCCATTTACCATATATGTTCTCATCTATCTTTGATGTTACACTCGAAAAACTGATTTTCTTTCCATCATACAGGCTAATTAAATCTAACGAATCACTATTTATACTACTCAAAACATACCCTGATTGATTAAAAAAGGTACTGTTAAAATTAAAAACATGAAATTTATTAAAATAATATCGGCTATGAATTTGAAAATTATGGGCAAAATTAATTGTATTGTTTTGCTCTTTAAAATATATACGGCCGTCTTTATTGAGGAATTGACACCAGATATCAATGCTATCTCTATAAGAATGCCAATAATTATTGTAAAGTAACTGATAATCTAAATTATCAGCTACATTTATCTTTATCAGTTTTTTATTTTCATCAATTAAAACCAAACTATCTTTAGAAAGTTGAAATTTAGTTTCATGGCTAAAACTGTCATTAAAAAATTTTAATTTTTGGCCTGTTCCCTTCCATTTGTAATTTATCTTAATAGAGTCTATTAAGTTATATATAATTAAATCTGAATTTTTAAACGCTAAGATTCTTTTATCTGATAGATCATAATAATATCCTGAAATGTCTGTTTCGGCACATCCGGATAGTAGAATGTAAAGTAAAAAGCCAACATATTTCAAAACATAAAAATTCCATCTTTTTTGTATAACCATTGAGTGCTTATTTTTGATTATTTTTTATCGTTTATACTGTTCTAAAATTTGTTTTCTGTATCTAATATAATATTTTTTATAATGATTGATAAAATTTGAATGGTAAAATTCTACCATAATAGCCGATATTTTAAAGGTTAATGTTAAAGATTTTTATAGTACAGTCTTATTTTCCATAAAATTTGATTAATTATGGGCTAATTTCTACATTATTAGCATCAATTCCCTTCCATTCCCCTATTTTTGCACTGTGACAAACAATATTTTACAAAATATAAACAATCCCAAAGATTTAAGGCGTTTATTTCCGAAGCTCCTCCCTCAATTGGCTAAAGAACTACGCCATTTTATCATCAATGCCGTAGCTACTAAAGCCGGGCATCTCGGTGCCAGCTTGGGTGTTGTGGAACTCACTATTGCCCTGCATTACGTTTTTGATACACCTGATGATATATTGGTTTGGGATGTAGGCCATCAGGCCTATGGCCATAAAATTCTTACCGGCAGAAGGGAACAGTTTGATACCAACAGGCAATATGGCGGTATTTCGGGTTTTCCAAAACGAGATGAAAGCAATTATGATGCCTTTGGAACAGGGCATGCTTCTACTTCTATTTCAGCCGTGTTAGGAATGGCTATTGCATCAAAACTCAATGGCGATACTAAAAAACAACACATAGCTGTAATAGGCGATGCAAGTATGGCCGGCGGTATGGCTTTTGAAGCCTTAAACCATGCCGGAGTAAGTGATGCCAACATTCTTATAATACTCAACGACAATGCTATGGGCATAGACGCTAGCGTTGGAGCCTTAAAAAATTACCTTACCACCATAAAAAAAGACAAGAGAGCAAGAAAAAACAATATTATTGAGGCTCTTAATATGGATTATTCAGGCCCCATAGATGGGCATAACCTGCCTGCTTTAATTTCGGAGCTACAACGGTTAAAAACCATAGCAGGGCCTAAGTTCCTGCACATTATAACCACCAAAGGAAAAGGGCTAAAACAAGCAGAAGAAAATCAGGTACAATATCACGCCCCGGGTTTATTTAATCCTAAAACAGGAGAAATAGTAAAAAAATCTGCTGCTTACGAGCCGCCAAAATATCAGGATGTTTTTGGATTAACTTTAGTGGAATTGGCTCAACAAAATGAGCATATCACAGGCATCACACCGGCTATGCCTACGGGAAGTTCGTTAAAATATCTGTTAGAAGCCTTTCCGGACAGAGCATTTGATGTAGGTATTGCAGAGCAACATGCAATAACCTTATCTGCGGGAATGGCCACACAAGGAAAAATTCCGTATTGTACCATCTATTCTACTTTCTTACAACGCGGCTACGACCAGATAATCCATGACGTAGCCTTACAAAATCTACCGGTAATTTTTTGTATAGATCGTGCCGGACTAGTGGGTGAAGATGGTGCCACTCACCATGGTGTTTTTGATATCGCTTATTTGCGATGTATCCCTAATCTGACATTAATAGCTCCAAGTAACGAAATTGAACTGCGTAATGCTCTTTACACCGCTCAATTGGGCATAGACGCTCCTTGGGCAATCCGTTACCCGAGAGGCCGTGGTACCTGCTTTGATTGGAAAAAACCCTTTAAAAAAATACCCGTAGGCAAGGGTGTTTGTTTAAAAAAAGGAGATACAGTTGCTGTTTTATCTGTAGGAACAATAGCACACACTGTAGCATTAGCTGTAGAGGAATTGGAAAATCCCGCCGCTATTGCCCATTATGATATGCGGTTTATAAAACCATTGGACGAGAGTTTATTGCACCAAATTTTTAAAAAGTTTCGCAGAATTATTACAATAGAGGATGGTTGCGTTACCGGTGGTTTTGGTTCGGCAATATTGGCATTTGCAAATTTGCATCGTTATTTTGACAAAAAGATTGAAATACTGGGCATTCCGGATAAGTTTATAGAGCATGGCACAACGGAAATATTGTATAAAGAAACAGGCTTGGATGTGGCAGGTATAAAAAAAGTACTATCTTTGTCAACTTAATTTTCATCATACACTAACCGCCTTAATAATTTGATTCTTATCGATATCTGGTTGATATAATGAAAAATAAGATTTTAACCATACTTGTATTTTTTACCACAGTTGCAATTTTTTCACAGAAAGATTCTACTAGATTGCAGGTGATAAAAACCATCAGCAATACAAATTCAACAAAAAATTCCGGTTCTGTACGGAAAAAAGTGTTGAACATGTTTATATCAGATACTGTGCCGCCGGTAAAACCGGTGATGGAATACAAGCCCAAAATTATCAGAGACACTATTAAACCATTAGATTCTATTAAGGTAGAACAGTTGGGTGACAGCATAAAAATTTTTTCTAAATTAGACTCACTGGGCGTATATCAACCCTACGATACAGTACCGATATTAACTGCTTTGGATTCCCTAAGGATAGAACTAAATTCACTTTTGCAACCATTCTATGATATTCAATACGATAGTTTACAGCAAAAACAAGTCTATAAGCCCAGATATAGAATAGTAATAAACAATTTTACCAAAGATACCAGCTATGTGTCACTACCCAAGGCTACCAATTATTTAACTACTTCGTCCATTTTACAAATAGATACGGTAAAAGTTTTAAATCCTATAAGAAAAGTTGAAATAGATGCCGTAAAATATGCCGAAGAGCCCATTTGGTGGGAACACCGAAATACTTTTGGAATAGACATAAATGAAGCTACTTTCCACAACTGGAATGCAGGTGGTAATAATTCTATTTCCGGATTGGCTCATCTGAATTTACAACGTACTTATAAAAAATTACACCTGCTATGGAACAATGAAGCAGAGGCAAGATACGGTATTAATAACCAAGAAGGAAAAGGCTGGCGAAAAACGGATGATAAGTTACAATTTACCTCCACTTTCGGGTATAGGCGAGACACGATTTCTAACTGGTTTTATTCCGTAAAATTCAACTTTAAAACACAATTTACCAATGGTTACAGATACCCTAATACAAAAGATGCCATATCAAAATTTTTTGCTCCGGCTTATGTGTTTTTAGGTGCAGGTTCGCATTATGAAATTAAACAACAGAAATTCTCATTGTATTTATCACCGGTAACCTTAAAATCCACTTTTGTATTAGACAAAACCTTATCTAATCAAGGAGCCTTTGGAGTAACACCCGGAAACCATGCCCGCCATGAATTTGGTATACTTATGGAAAGTACCTGGTATAAAGAAATTTTTGAGGATGTATTAATGACGAACAAAATAAGTCTTTATTCAGATTATCTCAATAATTTTGGGAATGTAGATATAGACTGGCAACTAAGTTTTGGCTTTAAAATAAACGATCATATCAAAACCACCTTAGGCGGACATCTTATTTATGACGATGACGTTAAATTTAAAGAAGACCGCAATAACGATGGCACTTTAGAAACCTATGGGGCCAGATTGCAACTGAAACAATTGTTGAGTATAGGGGTAATGTTTAAGTTTTAAATAGAAAAACCTTTAATTTTTCTGTGTAAAAGGATAGCGGCACCGTCTGACATTCCGGCTACAAAACCACATACTGACAATAACCTTTCGTACAAATTATCGTTTTTTTGTTGATATTTTTTAGGATATAAGCTAAGAATTAACGCATCATAATTGGTCATTGTTCCATTGTTTTCATTGTTGGCCGCAGTAATAAATACATCCAGTAAATCCGCTAAAATGGTATAACCTGAAATTTCTTTTTCCACCACTTCCTTACTTTTATACACTTTGTCCACACTTATCTTTATAATATCATTTATCTGGGCTTCATAAGCACATTTTTTTAATAAAGCCTGATTGTACTCTCCCCGTAAGATGGCATCTTCATTTGCTATAAAAATCCGAGCTGCTTCATTAATCAAATTGTTAATAGCCAAAGCCCGTAAATAACTAATCCTATCTTGTCTGGTATTTAAACCGTTATATTTTTTGATATTGAGATTGTTCTTTACCAGATTTATAAGGTATTCTAATGCAAAATCCTCATCAATTAACCCTAAATTAATTCCGTCTTCAAAATCAATAATAGTATAGCAGATATCATCTGCTGCTTCTACCAAAAATGCTAATGGATGCCGGTGAAATGCTATCATTTCCCGCTCCTTTTTTAGCAGGCCTAGATTCTCTGCTATTGCAGTAAACGTATGCTTATTGGCTTGAAAAAAACCATATTTTTTATCCGAAATGTCTTTTGTAGGTTTTTTGGGCAATGATTCTTTTGGATATTTCATAAATGCTCCCAGAGTGGCATTAGTCAAACGTAGGCCACCATGAATACCTTTGCGGCTTTCTGTTAGAATCTTAAAGCCGTTAGCATTGCCTTCAAAATCAATGAGGTCTTGCCATTGTGCCGGCGTAAGTTTACCCTTAAAAACATAACCCTTACCGGTTCTGAAATACTCGCCAATAGCTTTTTCTCCACTATGTCCAAAGGGTGGGTTGCCAATGTCGTGTGCTAAACTTGCTGCAGCTACAATAGCTCCAAAATCGTTAATTTTATATCCGTTTTTGCCCAATTGCGGATATTTATCTAGCAAGGCTCTGCCGGCTATTCTACCCAATGACCTGCCTACTACCGATACCTCCAAGCTATGGGTAAGCCGGGTATGGACAAAATCGGTTTTGGACAATGGCACTACCTGGGTTTTATCTTGCAAACTCCTAAAAGAATCAGAAAAAATAATACGGTCATAGTCCACTTCAAAGCCCAATCGGGTCTCATTTTGTTCAATTCGCAGTCTGGGCTTGTTGTCCCCGTATTTATTTAATGATAATAGCTGTAGCCAATTCATAGTTCAAAAAAAATTTGTTGTGCAAGGTAAGAGATATAATGTAAAAGGCAAATTACAATTTGTAAATGTTACCGGTTAGGGCTTTAAACAATCAATTTGGGTTTTCTGTATTTACTTTAATTTTTCTATTTTTGTTTATCAAAAACCAAACAAATGATTGTGGCTCACTTTCGTACTTTCCTTATCATTCTTTTTTCATTTATTTCTTTATTAACCTATTCACAGGAAAAAGAACAAAACAATTTTAATTTTAAATGGGACAACGGTTTTAAACTGGAAAGTACAGATAAAAATTTTAAACTAAATTTTGGAGGCAGACTAATGATAGATCATGCCGCTTTCTGGCAGAATAATGACTTAGAGAGCATATACAGAGATCTTAAAACAGAAAAAGGCACAGAAATAAGACGTGCCAGAATGTTCTTTAGCGGTACGGTTTACAACAACATGGAATATAAACTACAAGTAGATTTTGCCGGTGGTGAAGTGGAGATTAAAGATGCCTACATTGGCATAAAAAATATCTTTGGGTCAGGCACTTTACGAATAGGAAATTTAAAAGAGCCTATTTTCCTGTCTGGCCTTACTAGCAGCAAGTATTTTACCTTTATGGAACCTTCATTTGATTTGGGTTTTGCCCCGTCTAGAAATAGTGGCGTATTGGCTATGGCAGATTTTATGGATAAGCTGTTCTCTGCCCAACTGGGGCTATTTAGAAACGCCTCTAACGGCAATGATATTTTTGCAAATGACGGATACGCCATTACAGGAAGAATCTCCGGTTTGGCTGTAAAAAATGATGACAAAAGTAATCTATTACATCTGGGGGCGAGTTATAGTTACAGAAAGCCAAGTACAGAAAAATACCGTATTTCCGCCCGACCGGAGGCACATCTGAGCAGTGTTAAATATTTAGACACCGGCCCTGTTGAAAATGTAGAGAATATAAACCTTTTTAATGCAGAAATGGCTCTTGTGGCTAATGCTTTTTATGTTCAAGGCGAGTTTACGCAAGGTATTGTAAACAACGGTACTAAATATAATTTTACTTCCTATTACGGACAAGCAAGCTATTTTATCACCGGAGAACACGTAAATTATAAGGACTCCTATTCCGGTTTTGGAAGGGTTAAGCCCAAAAATAATTTTATAGGCAGCGGCGGTGGTGCAGGAGCTTGGGAACTGGCTTTACGGTATTCTTATGCTAATTTGAATAACAAAGATATCTTAGGAGGAAAAGAACAAAATGTAAGTTTAGGGGTTAACTGGTATCTTAATCCGGTAAGCCGGGTGATGTTTAATTATGTCTATGGCGATATCATAGAAAAAGGAAAAGTAAATATCTTACAAATGCGAATACAGGTTGATTTCTAAATTAGAACTCATCTTGCGTATAATTAGCATTAGGATAAAAAGTTGTTTCTTAACGTTAATTTAATATGGAACCCAATTATTATATACATTTTTGCATTTTCTAATATAATTTATTATGGATAATATTTACTTGTTAATGTTAATTGCACTGGCCGTTTTGGCTATTGCAGATTTGGTAGTAGGAGTAAGCAACGATGCGGTTAACTTTCTGAATTCTGCCATCGGTTCCAAAGCCATTTCTTTTAGGGCTATAATGATAGTTGCAAGCATAGGCGTGGCACTGGGGGCTATTTTTTCTAGCGGGATGATGGAAGTAGCGAGAAAAGGAATTTTTATACCGGGAGAATTTTACTTTAGTGAAATTATGATCATTTTTATGGCTGTGATGATTACCGATATATTATTGCTAGACTTCTTTAATACCCTAGGCTTACCTACCTCCACTACAGTTTCTATAGTTTTTGAATTATTGGGTGCTGCTGTGGCCATATCACTTATAAAAATCATTAGCAATGACGGCTCAGTAACAGAACTGGCCAACTACATAAACACTTCAAAGGCTACCGAAATTATCTTGGGAATAGTCGGTTCGGTAATTATAGCCTTTTCCATAGGTGCTTTTGTGCAATATATGTCCAGATTATTATTATCATTTAATTTTGAACGAAAATCTAATTTTACCAGAGCTTTATTTGGTGGAATTGCTCTTACTGCGATAACTTATTTTATTTTTATAAAAGGATTAAAAGGAACTGATTATTACAAAGCTATTTCTCATTTAATAGAAGGTAAGACACTAATCATTATATTTATAAGCCTTATATTCTGGACTTTCTTTTCATATTTATTTGTAACCTTTATCAAAAAGAATATATATAAACTCATTATTGGAGTGGGTACTTTTGCTCTGGCTTTGGCATTTGCCGGTAATGATTTGGTAAATTTTATTGGGGTTCCAATAGCTGCATGGCAATCCTATGAAGCTTGGGCTGCATCGGGTATTCCTGCTAATGAATTTACTATGGAAACCTTGGGTGGTAAAGTAAGTACACCTACCTTGTTATTATTTCTTTCCGGATTAATAATGGTTGTTACACTATGGTTTTCCAAAAAAGCCAGATATGTTGCCGAAACCGAAATTAATTTAGCGAGAGAAGGAGCCGGGAAAGAGCGTTTTGAACCCAATTTTCTCTCCAGAGCTTTGGTAAGAGGTTCTATTTTGGCTTCCCGGTTTGCTATTAAAGTGATGCCTAAAAGTATCCATCAAAAAATTGAAAAACAATTTGAAAAACCGGTAATTAAATTAGCAAAAGGCAAAAGACATGAATTGCCTGCCTTTGATATGGTAAGGGCTGCAGTTAATTTAATGACAGCCAGTGTACTCATCTCTTGGGCTACCTCCATGAAATTACCACTTTCTACTACTTATGTTACTTTTATGGTGGCCATGGGTACATCATTAGCAGACCGTGCCTGGGGAACAGATAGTGCGGTATATAGAGTTGCAGGCGTATTAAATGTTATTGGTGGATGGTTTTTTACGGCAATAAGTGCCTTTATTGCAGCAGGAATAGTAGCTTACCTGATAGACTTGGGCGGTGCTACTATGATTGCTATTTTATTGTTAATGGCTGTAATTTTACTCATTAGAAATTATCTACAACATATAAAACGCAATAGGGAATTAAAAGCCGAAGACAGCCTTAGTAAAGCCGAAAGCAGTTCCATACAAGGCGTTATCGAAGAAAGTGCAGACACCATTTCTAAAGTGCTTAAACGATTGAATAAAGTAAATAGCCATACCGTTCAAGGCCTGATAAATGAAGATTTGAGTTCGCTTAAAAAGGCTAAAAAGTCAGTGGTAAAATTAGAAAATGAAATTGACGACCTGCAAAGCCATATATTTTATTTTATCAAGGACTTGGATGACTCTTATGTAGGAGCCAGTAAGTTTTATATTGACCTAATTGGGAGTTTACAAGACATGGCCCAGTCGGCCAGCTTTATTGCCAAAGTAAGTCATAAACATATCTATAACAATCATAAAACCTTAAAGAAGAAACAAGCGGAAGAACTTACCATAATAAATGATAAATTAAGCGATCTTTTCTTCAGGATAAGAAAGATTTTTGAAAATCGGGACTTTGACAAAATAGTACCGGATTTAATGGATGAAAAAATTACTCTGTTGAGTCAGGTAGAACAGTCCATACAATATCAGGTAGAACGAACCAGAACGGCTGAAGCCAATCCCAAAAATACTACATTATTTTTTAGTATTCTATTGGAGAGCAAGGATTTGATAAAAGCCGTAATGAACGTACTGGATCTTTATTATATAGAACATGACCGGACAGAAAATATGATTGAGAATTTAGAGGACTAAGTATTCTTTTCTAATAGGTTATCCTTAGATAAGTATAATATTTCCGTTACCTCTATCAGTTTTTTTCTAATGTCATTTACATTGCTGTAATCATTGATTAAAGAAGCTGCTTCTTCGGGTGAAATAAGTTGATTTCTAATGAGTTTGTCTATGGAATTACTGCTTATTTTATTTCGCTCTTTAGCTTTAGCTTTTAAATCTTGTAGTTTCTGATAATTTTCGGCACCTAATTGTTCTGGGCTTTTCTGTACCTCTATAATTAGTTGCCATAACCTTATTATTTTTTTTCTTAACTTGTTATACTCTTTTTTTAAATGAGGGTTTTCGGTATAGAGAAAATTAGAAATATTTGGCCTTAAGTCTAACAATGTTTTTATAATCTCTACCATTTTTCTGTTGGCCGTTTTGATTTCTCCCAGTTTTTTTATCTGAGCATTACTTAGATTAAGATTGGCTTGAGCCGCAATGGAATAGGTTATAATTTTACTGTAAATAGTTTTTACTTTATTGTAGTACGACTCAGAAACATCTATACTTATTTCTCTGGTAGATTTTTTTGCTATCTCTTTTGGCTTTAAACTCATTAACACGTCATCTCTATGGACATTAATGGCATGGGTTACTATTTCAAATAAGGCATTTTCAAAAAGGTGTTTTGTTTCTTTTTCTACGGCAGATAGCATTGTAGCCGGCACTTTAATCGCATTTTCATTTAAAAATTTAGGCTGGTCTATATCTTTATCATTAGTACTCCCTACATATTTTGTTAACCAAGTAGTAAGCCTACCTAAAAAAGGTAGTATAATCAGTACCCCAAAAATGTTAAAAATGGTGTGAAAAACAGCAAGTTTTAACGTGTAATCCGTTGAAACAATACCAATAGCACCTGAGAGAAAATCAACAAAACGAGCGAAAGGAAAAATGAAAATCAGGGCAAAAATCCCTGTAACAAAATTAAAAATTAAATGGGCCAAGGCCAGTCTTTTTCCGGCTATATTAGCACCAATAGAGCCTATAATTGCAGTTATTGTGGTACCAATATTGGAACCCACGGCTAAGGCCAGGGCATTTTCATAAGTAATCTGATTGGCGGCCAAGGCAGTTAAAACAAGGGCTAAAGTAGCAGAACTGGATTGTAAAATAGCCGTAATAGCAATACCCAAAAAGGCAAATATAAAAACCCCTTTATAGCCTGATATAGCAAACTTACTAAGGTCTAAATATTGGTTAAACACTTCAAAGCCTTCTTTCATGTAATGTATGCCGAGAAAAAATAAACCTAAACCCAGTAAAATATTACCCAACCCTCTTTGCCACTTTTTTTTCTGAAATGTAAATAGCACCCCAAAAACCAGCATGGGCAAGGCAAAAGCAGATATTTTAATTTTTAACCCAAACGCCGCTACTAACCAAGCCGTAGAGGTAGTACCTATATTTGCTCCAAATATGATGCCTATTCCGGCATCCAGAGTGATGAGGCCGGCACTGATAAATGAAATGGTTATTACAGAAACCAATGAGCTGGATTGCATCAAAGCAGTAACCAAAGCTCCTATGCCTATACTCTTTGATAATGTATTAGTAGCATTTTTAATGATTTTTTGCAATGAGCCTTTAGAAAATACTTTAAAGCCTTCTTCTAAGATTACCATTCCAAATAAGAGTAAGGCTATCCCGGCAGAAATTTTCTCTGCTTGCGGATAAAATATAAACAGCAATAATAACAGAATTACTATGGCAAAAAATGAAATGCTCCTAAGCATTATAAAAAATTTGAGCTAAGATAAGTTTATTCCATCAACTAAATTAATTTTTTTAATTTTCGGGAAGACAATATCAAGATGATTCCAATAAAAAACCCCGCCAAAAATGACAGGGTAAATTTTATATTTAATACCAGTTCTGCTTTAAAAATACTCAAAAAATAAAATGATGAATTTTTGTGATAGATAAGGCGTAAAAATTAAGTATAGCTATAGTTTATTTTTACAACGAAATATAGCATAAAAAGGCACATTTTATTGAGTAATTTTGAAGTGGAAATGGTATAACCGGTATTAATTATAATTGATATAGAACACCGCCTACAAACACCACCTGACTGTAATCACTGATTACGTATTTTAGCTCTGCAAAAACACTAAATTGGTCAGAGAAATACCATCTGCCACCTCCACCTATGTTAAAGCCTATACTGTTGTCTTTAACTTCATATTCATTAAGATAATCATAATCACCGTATCTATAACTAGAATAATTAAATCCGGCAAGTGGATACACATTCAATTCATCTTGCATAATTGGAATTTTATAATGGCCATTTGCATCTACAGAAAAAATATTTCTTTTATAACCGTAGATTTTACTACCTGCAAAATAGGACAAACTTGGCGAAATAGCGATATTTTCGGTAATTCCAAACTCCGCTTTTGCCACGGCTCCCGGACCATCTACGGCATCATTAAATCCAAGGCCACCTCCAATGGAAATTTCTTGTGCATTTGACATAAACAATACCCCAATTACCATAATAAGGGTAACCAAAATTTTTAAATTTTTCATAAATATAAAATTTAGAAGTTAGTATTTTATTTGTGTACCAGCCCCGGTAAGGAAAGATTACAAACCTTTAAACCACTCTTCATATTTTGCTCCGAGTATAGGCATAGGCTGTTGTCTTTCGTTAATTGCATTCACTAGGCCCATTATCCACATATAAATCAGAATTAAAATTCCTACTATCCATATTAACAATCCTAAAATAGGAATTATGGCTATAAAACCCAAAACTATACCGGTTAAAGTAAGGCCAAGCACTTGCCTGATATGATAACTGGCTAAAGGAATTTTTTTGTCATTATTCATTACAAATGCAATAATTAATCCTATCCATGTAATATAAGCTATAATGGCTATCTTTTTACCTTCGCCATGATCTGTTGTGGAGATGTTTTCTACTGTTTTTGTTGGTTCTGTATTTTCCATAGTTTTTAATTTTAAACAGACAAATTTAACACAAATCTTGTAAATGTCTTAATTTATACTATAAAAAATGAGAGTATTTTAAAAGGTTTATTAACAACTATCAAGAAGTTTATCTAAGCCTGACTTAATCTATGTATTCCTGAGTTTTCTAAACCAATGCGGGTATCCATAACCCTAAAACTCAAACAATTTTAATTAATTGAATATCCATTAGTTATTTTTAACCTGAATTCGGTTAATCTTGTTTTCACAGAACGTATAGAATACTCTAGATTTGTACTTAAAAGCATGAAGAAATATCAAGATATTTCAAAGGTTTTTAAGTGCAAAGATGAGGTGTTATATACGTTTGTTGTTAAGACTTTCTTCTCAATATTACTCGAAAATTTCATAAAATTTCTAATCAAAAATAAAGAAAGCTGTGGTCACAATATTAATCGAACTCAGGTTTTTATTAATTTACTTTGGAAAAGTTGGGAATAAAAATGGGAGATTCAACGATACTGGATTAAAACTAAGATTTAGCGAGTTTTAATTCCGCTGCCACTTTCTCTAATTTTGCATACCAATCCTCACCAAATTTTCTTATCAACCCCTCCTTAACAAACTTATAAATAGGCACTTGTAATTCCTTTCCCAGTTTACAAGCAGTATTACATATCTCCCACCGATGATAATTTACCGCATTTAGTGTAGAATATTCCGTTATCCTAATGGGGTACAAATGGCAAGATACCGGTTTTTTAAACGGAATTAAACCTCTGTTATAAGCTTGTTCTATACCACATTTTGCAATGCCATTTTTATCGTAGGTAATGTAAACACAACTGTCATCATCAGGGATTAATGGTGTTTCAAATTCACCTTTATGCCCCACATAGAGCCCTTGGTTTTCAATGGCTTCAATGCCTTTTTTAGTTAAAAAAGATTTTACTTTTGGGTAAACATCCATTAAAACAGATAATTCTGCTTCCTCCAGTGGAGCTCCCGCTTCTCCGTCTATACAACAGGCACCTTTACAGGCATTGAGATTACAAACAAAATCGTTTTCAATAATCTCCTCCGAAACAATGCTATTTCCCAATTGAAACATAAGAAAAATTTTTTATGCAAAATTAGTCAAATTACTGCGAACAAAAACTTTTATCCTTACATCAAAGCGTTTATCTTTGTCAAAAATTAACAATTATGCTTACAAATTTTGTTGAAGAATTACAATGGAGAGGCCTACTGCAAGACATTATGCCCGGAACGGAAGAACAATTAGCAAAAGAAATCACCACTGCTTATATTGGTTTTGACCCTACTGCAGATTCCTTGCACATTGGCGGCTTGGTCCCCGTTATTATTCTAAAACATTTTCAGTTGGCCGGCCACAAGCCAATTGCCTTGATAGGTGGAGCTACCGGAATGATAGGCGACCCCAGCGGGAAATCTAAGGAACGAAACCTATTGGATGAAGCCACTCTGGAAAAAAATATAAACGGAATTAAAAAGCAATTGGCAAAATTCTTAGATTTTAATACCACAAAACCCAACGGTGCAGAGCTGGTAAACAACTACGATTGGATGAAAAACATGTCCTTTTTGGATTTTGCCAGAGACGTGGGAAAACATATCACGGTAAACTATATGATGGCCAAAGACTCGGTAAAATCACGATTAAATCCGGATGCTAAAGAGGGAATGAGCTTTACCGAGTTTACGTATCAATTGATTCAGGGCTATGACTTCTTACACCTCTACAAAGAAAAAAATTGCAAATTACAAATGGGCGGCTCTGACCAATGGGGTAATATTACCACTGGCACAGAACTCATTAGGCGTAAGGAGCAAGGCAAAGCCTATGCGGTTACCTGTACTTTGATTACCAAAGCAGACGGCACAAAATTTGGAAAATCTTTGGATGGCAATGTATGGCTGGACCCCAAAAAGACTTCGCCGTATAAATTTTACCAATACTGGCTAAATATATCTGATGAAGATGCTGAAAATTACATCAAGATATTTACTTTTTTAGATCAGCAAACCATCAAAGCCATTATTTATGAGCACAAGCATCAGCCACATAAAAGACTCTTACAAAAAACACTGGCTAATGAGGTTACCATGATGGTACACTCAAAAGAGGCTTTGGAAAACGCCATTTCTGCATCGGAAATATTGTTTGGAAAATCTACCTCGGCCAGTTTAAAAGCTCTAGATGAAGAAACATTTTTAGATGTTTTTGAAGGGGTTCCTCAAGCAAAAATTAACAAAACCGATTTAACCAACGGTATTGATATTATTGCCGCTCTTAATGAAAAATCGGGTTTTCTAAAATCCAATGGCGAAGCCAGAAGGGCTTTAAAAGAAAACTCTATTTCGGTAAACAAAGAAAAAGTACAGGAAGGATATAGTTTAAGTTCCAGTAATCTAATAGCTGAAAAATATATCTTATTACAACGCGGAAAGAAAAATTATTTTCTTTTAAAAGTAGTGTAAGTAAAATTAACTCAAATTATCCACGTAGAACTAAAACAATTTATCTTACTAAAAATCAATTGATTATAGTTATTTTGCGAAAATAAAAAATCATTTTTTTACCCATAAAAAAAACCGCTTTAGAAAAAGCGGCTTTTAAATCTTGAAATAAACTTTAATTTATTTCCAATTTTCTCTTTTTAAAGAGAGGTGTTTCAATTTAGAGTACTTTGTTTATATCTTGATGGGTTCTCTAGCTAAGAAAAAAGAAACAGCCTAAATTGTAGAAATCTATTTAAGCTGTTTCAATTAAAAGCAATCAACCCAATTTGCTCTGTTTTATAAATTTCTTAAGACAAATGTAAGTACCAATTCTAAAGAAATTCTAAAGAAATTCATCGGAATTGAATATAACGACAATTTTATGAATATTTTTTCTACAAGTATAACTCAATTGCCAGTTATTTACATCGCATATTTGTTTTACAATGGCCAACCCTAAACCCAAAGAATCTTTTCTGGTACTATCTTTTTTAAATCTGTCAAATAGCTCTTTAGGCCTTATATTTAGAGGGTTTCCGGTGTTTTCAAACAACAGTGTACGTTTTGTATAGCATATTTGAATATATCCGTCCGGGACATTGTGTTTAATGGCATTACTCAATAAATTAGAAAGTAAGGTCTCAGTAAGCAAAGTATTTGCTTCTATGGTATCATCAGATAATTTGGTTTTTATCTTTAAATTTTTGCTTTCAATAAAATCTTCAAAATTTTCTACCTGTTTTTCTACAATCTCTTTAATAGAAATGATACTGGTTTTACTGTATTGCTGATTTTCTACTTTTGCCAGTAACAACAATGTTTTATTGAGTTTGGAAAGCTTTTTACCGGCTTTATAGATAGCCTGTAATTGCGTTGATTGCTCTGCATCCAGTTTATTGGATTGCAATAATAGCTCTATTTTTGAAAGCATTACCGCAAGCGGGGTTTGCATCTCATGCGAGGCATTTTCAGAAAATTGCTTTAAAGTGTTATAATCTGACTGTAGTTTTTGAGTTAAATTTTTTATGGAACTGTTTAGCTCTTTAAATTCATCAATATCTGATGGTTCTAATGCAATACGCTCCTGATCCTGAATGGAAAAATCTTTTAAATTTCCTAAATTGGTGTAAAAAGGTTGCCACAATTTCTTGGATATTTGGGTATTTACTATAAATAAGCCGGCAAGCAACAACCCTATTATAATAAAAGTATTAAGTACAATAACCCATATAAAATCTTGATTTCTGACTAATGAGTTACGGGTTACAATCTTATATCTTTTTCCGTGTAAGGTTTCGTAAGCAGTTAGTTGCCGATATTTTTCAAATTCATCATCTCCTTCGCCCTTTATCGCCCTAAAGATAAGCGTATCTTTATAGATAATAGTATCATTAGGATACAACCTATTTTCAGAAGGGTTTAGTTCTTCGGGTTCTTCAAAAATAGTAAGTGGAAAATCGTATTTTATTTTTTTGGCTACTACTTCTTTGTTGTAAAATAATTGCTCGTCTAATCTATTGTCCATTACAGCAGTAAGCACAAAGATAAGTGCTATAGCGGCAAACACGAAAATAATAACAGACAGCCAAATATACATTCTGCCGGTTTTTTCGATAAGTTTCATAATGGGGAGACTTTATAAAATCTTATACCTTATTATCCGTAAATTTATATCCTAGCCCGTACATGGTTTGTAAATAGTTGGGGGCTCCAAGTTTTTTCATCTTTTTTCTAAGGTTACCCATGTGGGTATAAATAAAGTCAAAACTATCAGCCATTTCTATATCATCACCCCAGAGGTGCTCTGCTATAGATTCTTTGGTGAGTACTTTATTTTTATTGGTAACAAAATAGAGTAGTAAATTGTACTCTTTTTTTGTAAGTTCTATAGGTTTATCATTTACGGTAACATGCTTAGAATCAGGGTCTATTTTAATTTCATTAAAAATAATAACATCGTTGCCGTTAAAATTTCTACGCCGTATTAAAGAGTTAATTCTGGAATTGAGTTCCGCCAAGTGAAAGGGTTTTGTGATATAGTCATCCGCACCCAAATCCAATCCCGACAACTTATCATCTAAGGAGTTTTTTGCAGATACAATAAGGACTCCCGTCTGTGGTGATTGTTTCTTTATTAGCTTTAATAAATCTAAACCACTACCATCCGGCAAAGTGATATCCAGAATGATGATGTCATATTTAAAACTTATAATTTTATCCTCTGCATCAAAGTAAGTTTCTGCCCGTTCGCAAATAAATTCTTCGTTTTTAAGATAACTGGTAACCGTATCCAGTAATTCTATTTCATCTTCAACAATTAAAACTTTCATTGGTAATTATTTTATTTTTTACGCAATACTGCTTTGTCTAAAAATTTTTCAATGGTAATTTTTGGGTTGTTGTAAATATAAATTTCCGAAGAATCTACAGCACTAACAAGCAAAGTTTTCTTTGCATTAATTTCTACATCGCTATTGCTTGATGATTCTACTATAATATCATCCGTTTCCAGTTCTGATGCTTTTAAATTTGATTTATCTATTGCGTTTACATACAATTCATTATTACGGCCACTCATTGTAATAGTGGAACTGCCTTTTAAATAAGCTTCTATGTTTTCACTAGAAAAGTCAATCTTTGCTTTACCGGAGTTATCTGAGTTTATTACCGCCTGATTGCAATTTACGGTAAGTTTAACATTAGCACTTTCAGGATTGTTAAAAGTGATATTATCCGCATTAACATCTAATTTTAATCTGGAATCTCCCATAGCATTAAGAACTAATTTATCAAATTTTAAAGTACCCACAGACTCCGTATCAGACTTGTCAAAGGCACTTATTTCATTAATAAAATTATCTATGGTAATATGAATTTTCATTTCCTTTTTACGTGTTACACGTTTGGTTACCCGTACTTCTAAGACGCTGTCTTTTACTTCGGTATAAATAGCATTATGCAGGTTGTCATCCGCCTCTACTTTTACTGATTGATTCATACCCTGCATTATTTCCACATCTACTTTATCATAAATTTCAATTCTGTTAAATCCGGATACAAAGCGGTCTTCTGTAATCACATTTCTACTGCCTTTGAGCTTGTCTTGGGCGGCTAAAGCCAATGGCAACATTGTAAGTAACAATATAACCTTAAAAAGGTATATGTGTTTCATTTAAATAAAAATTATTGCATCCAAAGATAATCCAAAAAATAAAAAAACTCCCTATTAACAAGGAGTTTTTGTTATTATCAACCTGAATTCGGTTAATCTTGTTTTCACAGAACGTATAGAATACTTTAGATTTGTACTTAAAAACATGAAGAAATATTCAAGATATTTCAAAGGTTTTTAACTGCAAAGATGAGGTGTTATACCAAGTCTAATATATAATGCTATGTTGGATTTGGGTGTGAATTTTCACTTATACAAGGCAAAAAACGCAGATGTAGCATTATATATTAGAAATGGTATTATATACGTTTCTTATTAAGACTTTTTTCTTACTTTACATAAGCGTCTGTATGCACTTTAGCTACAGCCCGCCCTGATGGGTCGTTCATGTTTTTAAAACTCTCATCCCATTCCAAAGCTATTTTGGTACTGCAAGCTACCGAGGCTTCTTGCGGTACACTTTTAGCCGCTGTATCTGACGGGAAATGCTCTGCAAAAATAGAGCGATAGTAAAATTCTTCCTTATTTGTGGGGGTTTGTATCGGGAATTTATATTTGGCATTAGCCAACTGCTCATCACTCACTTCATTGTTTACAATCTCCTTTAAAGTGTCTATCCAGCTATAGCCTACGCCATCAGAAAACTGTTCTTTCTGCCTCCAAGCTACGCTTTCCGGCAGCATATCTTCAAAAGCTTTTCTAACCACCCATTTTTCCATTCGCTCCGAGGTAATCATTTTATCTTTTGGGTTAATACGCATGGCCACATCCATAAATTCTTTGTCCAAAAACGGCACGCGGCCTTCTATACCCCATGCGGCTAAGCTTTTATTGGCACGCAGACAATCATACATATGCAGTTTACTTAATTTTCGCACTGTTTCTTCGTGGAATTCTTTAGCATTTGGAGCTTTATGGAAATAGAGATAACCTCCAAAAATTTCATCGGCTCCTTCACCGCTTAATACCATTTTAATACCCATAGATTTAATAACCCTTGCCATTAAATACATAGGTGTGCTGGCTCTTATAGTGGTAATATCATAAGTTTCCAGTTTATAAATTACATCGCGAATGGCATCTAAGCCCTCTTGAATGGAAAAGATAATCTGATGGTGAACGGTACCAATATAATCCGCTACTTTTTGAGCAGCAGCCAAATCCGGCGAACCTTCCAGTCCTACAGAAAAGGAGTGCATCTGTGGCCACCATGCTTTTTGTGTATCACCAGACTCTATACGTTTTTCCGCATACATTTGTGCGATAGCGGAAGTTACTGATGAATCTAAACCTCCTGAAAGCAACACGCCATACGGAACATCACTCATCAACTGGCGGTGTACGGCATCTTTTAGGGCTTCTCTAAGTTGAGGGATGGAGGTAGTATTGTCTTTTACATTTTCATAGTTCATCCAATCACGTTTATACCATTGTACAAATTCGCCATCTTTACTGTGTAAATAATGTCCCGGCGGAAACAATTCTATTTTGGTACAAACGCCTTCCAATGCTTTTAATTCCGATGCTACATAGAAAGTACCATTAGCATCCCAACCTATGTACAAAGGAATAATACCCATATGGTCTCTAACAATAAAATAGCTATCTTTATCCACATCATAGAGGGCAAAAGCAAAAATTCCGTTCATCTCATCAATAAAATCAACACCTTTTTTTTGATATAAAGCAAGTATCACCTCACAGTCTGATTGTGTTTGGAAATTGTATTCACCTTCAAATTGTTTTCTCAGTTCCCTATGATTATAAATTTCGCCATTGGCAGCAAGAATTAATTTTTTATCTTCACTGTACAAGGGCTGTTTTCCCGAAGCCGGATCTACGATAGCCAAGCGTTCATGAGCTAAGATAGCCTTGTCATTACTGTAAATTCCACTCCAATCCGGGCCACGATGTCTTAACTTCTGAGACATTTCCAATAATTGCGGCCGTAAGGTTTCTGATTTTTGCTTTAGTTCAAATGCACATACTATTCCACACATAATTTTTTGGGTTTAATTCGGGTACAAAGATGAAAACAGCTTAATAAAATAGGACACAAAATTACAAAATAATTAAAAATATAAAGCATAAATAAAAATATAATTAATAACATTAACTTAATAAGCCAAAAACAGTTACTCCTCTTAATATTGTTAATAACTTACAAGCAATAATAGTACATCCAAGCCGTTTATATTAGACAAGCTCTTTTTACTCATAACAATATTATGACTTTTAAAAAGTACCCTATCTGAATAAATTTCATCTCATTTTTCAGATAAAAATAAGTTTGACAACAACAAAATTATATGAAAAAGATTTATTTATTAATTTTTGCGGCAGTTCTCTTTTCGCTATCCGCAAAAGCCCAAGATTTTGATGATATTGACGAAACACCGCACGATATTGTCTATTACCGCACCAGTAAAATTTCACCCCCTCTTATAAAGGTTACTTATGGCCGCCCTGCAAAGCATAATCAGGTGGTATTTGGAAATAAAGTGCCTTACAACAAAATCTGGCGAACCGGCGATAATGAAGCCACGGAAATAAAATTTTACAAGGATATTTTATTTGGTGATGTTAAAATAGTAGCCGGAACCTATTCGCTATTTACTATTCCCAATAAAAACGAGTGGCAGATTATCTTAAATGCCCAAACAGACATCCACGGAGCCTGTTTTTACAATCCAAAGTTAAATCTCGCAAAAATTACTGTTCCGGTAAAAAATGCCGAAGAATTAGAATATTTTTCTATTGGATTTAAGAACAAAAAAAACGGTGTTGACATGGTATTAGCGTGGGATACTGTACGTGTTTCTGTTCCTATTTCTATAAAACATCAAAGCAAACTGTTGGTTAAGCGGTAAGGTAGCAAATTTTAAATTACAGTTTAAATGCTCTAATCTCTGCACTTCTTATACTACATAATTTTAGCGTGAGTTGGCTAAACTCCAAACCAATTCACCATTTACATAAGTTTCTAGCACTTTTGTTTCGGGAACTTGCTCTATAGGAATTTCCATTATATTTTTGTCCAAGATTATAAAATCTGCCATTTTGCCCACCTCAATGCTACCTTTCTCATCTTCTTCAAAATTGGAATAAGCAGGCCAGATAGTCATGCCTTTTAAGGTTTCTTCACGGTTTAGAGCATTTTCAGGTTGAAAACCGTCTTCGGGATAATTATTTAGGTCTTTTCGGGATACGGCTGCATAAAAAGTAAGCATAGGACTAACCTGCTCTACCGGAAAATCGGTACCCAAAGCTATTTTGCCATACTGTTCCAACAAATCCTTATAAGCATAAGCACCCTTTATCCGCTCACGGCCTATTCTGTCTTCTGCCCAATACATATCAGACGTGGCATGAGTTGGTTGTACGGATGGAATGATATTTTGAAAATAATTAAAATCTTCCGGGGCAATAATCTGGGCGTGTTCTATTTTCCACCGCCTGTCTTTTTGCCCATCTAAAACAGCAGTATAGGTTTCTAACAAATAATGATTGGCAGAATCTCCAATAGCATGTGTATTCATTTGATATTTTGATTTGGCAATACGTTCCGCAATTTGCTTTAATGCTTTTGGTGTAGTAACCAAAGCTCCATAATGACCCGGCTTATCACTATACGGCTCCAGCATGGCTGCTCCTCTTGAACCTAAAGCCCCATCTGAGTACACCTTAAAAGACCGAACGTTTAATTGATCTGTTTTATAAGGTTCTCTAACTATATAATAATCTAAATTTTCATCTGAAGCAGAAATCATGGCATATACCCTTATTTTTAAATCACCAATTTGCTGCAAACTGTCTATTAGTTCTATCGTGCTTCGGCTTAAACCAGCATCATTTACCGTGGTAAGCCCATGTTCAAAACAAATTTTCTGGGCATCTTTTAAAGCAGCTATAGACTTCTTTTTATCAGGTTGTGGAATTTTTGAAGTAATCAAGTCCATTGGATTATCCACAAAAATACCGGTAAGTTTGCCATTTTCTTTTATGATATCTCCTCCGGAAAAGGTAGTATTTGATGTTACGCCTGCAATATTAATAGCTGCCTGATTAGCCAAAAGGGCATGTCCGTCTATTCTGGTAATTACCACCGGTATATCCGGAAACAACAAATCTAAAGTGTCTTTTACAGGAAATGCCTTTACCGGCCAGTCGTTTTGATCCCATCCCCTACCGGTGATAAATTTCTCGTTGTGTTCTTTTTGAAAATCCACAATTCGCTGAACAACTTCTTTAAAACTGGTGGTACCCTCTAATCGTACTTTTTGTTCGGCCAAGCCCAATCCATAGAAATGACAATGAGCATCTATAAAACCGGGAACTATAACCTTTCCGTTAGCATCTATTACTTTTGATGACTCATAATCATTAAAAAGACTTTCTGAACTACCTACGGCGATAAATTTACCGTCTTTTACGGCAAAAGCATCTGCTTTGGCAAAATTCTCATTTACCGTATATATATTGGCATTAGTAAATATAAAATCAGCTTTCTCTTTCTTCTGGCAAGCGGTAAAGCATAATGTTAAGTACAGTAAGATGGCAAAGTAACGCATAAAACTCAGTTTTTAATTGAATATTGTCGCAATTTAATAAGTAATTGCAACTCAAAGTATTTATTAGGTTTAATAAGATGCAAATATTATGATTATTTTTTCACTTTGCCCCGTATAGTTTAACTTTGCAAACCGAAAAATAGAAATATGCAGTACAATTTTAATGAAATAGAAGCCAAATGGCAAAAATATTGGGCAGAAAACCAAACATTTAAGGCTGCCAACCCCGGCGAGGAAGGAGCAAATAAACCAAAGTATTACGTACTTGATATGTTTCCTTATCCCAGTGGTGCCGGATTACACGTAGGACATCCGTTAGGTTATATAGCTTCTGATATATATGCCCGCTACAAACGCCATAAGGGGTTTAACGTCCTGCATCCACAAGGTTATGATAGTTTTGGATTGCCGGCCGAACAATATGCCATTCAAACCGGCCAGCATCCGGCCATTACCACCGAAGAAAACATTAAAACCTACAGACGGCAATTAGACCAACTCGGTTTTTCTTTTGACTGGAGTCGTGAAGTAAGAACTTCAGAACCAAAATATTATAAATGGACACAATGGATTTTTACTCAATTATTTAATTCATGGTATAATAAAGATACCGATAAGGCGGAAGAAATTACCACCCTAATTGCTCATTTTGAAAAAGCCGGGACCACTAATGTAAATGCTGTTGCCGATGAAAATGTTATTGAATTTACCGCCGAAGAGTGGGCAAATTTTTCTGATGACGAAAAAGAACATGTGTTATTGCAATACCGGCTTACTTATTTATCAGATACGCAAGTGAATTGGTGTCCGGCACTGGGAACGGTATTGGCCAATGATGAAATTGTAAACGGTGTTTCCGAGCGTGGCGGCCATCCGGTAGAACGGAAAAAAATGCGGCAATGGAGTATGCGAATTACCGCCTATGCACAGCGGTTATTGAATGGATTAGAAAAAATAGACTGGCCAGAACCGCTTAAAGATGCTCAACGAAACTGGATTGGCAGGAGTGAAGGAGCCATGATAAAGTTCCCCGTTATAATTACAAAGGAACTTCCGCTGGCCCAAGAAAAAGAAATCCTCTCTCCCACCCATTCCCAAAAAAAGAGCCCAGGAGAAAACTCATCCAGAGGGGATGAAACCGCTCAGAAAAAGTGGGAACTTAGCGTTTTCACAACCCGTCCCGATACCATTTTCGGAGTTTCATTTATGACCTTGGCACCGGAACATGAATTAGTAGAAAAAATAACTACTCCAGAACAAAAAAAAGCTGTTGATGCCTATGTAAAGGCAACAGCAAAAAGAAGCGAGTTGGATAGAATGGCAGACGTTAAAACCATTTCGGGAGTTTTTACCGGGGCTTATGCCGAGCATCCTTTTACTAAAGAGCCTATCCCTATTTGGATTGGCGATTACGTATTGGCAAGCTATGGCACAGGAGCTGTAATGGCTGTTCCTTGTGGCGACCAACGCGATTACGATTTTGCAAAACATTTTAACCTTCCTATTCCCAATATTTTTAAAGATGTTGACATCAGCAAAGCAGCTTTTGCTGATAAAGAAAATACCATTATTGCCAATTCTGATTTTCTTAACGACCTTCCTTTTAAAGCTGCAATACAAACCATTTTGAATGAAATTGAAAAACAAGGCGTGGGCTATAGAAAAATAAATTATAGAATACGAGATGCCGTATTTAGCCGCCAACGCTATTGGGGCGAACCCTTTCCTATATATTACGTAAACGGATTGCCAAAAATGATAGATGAGAAATATCTACCGCTTGAATTGCCCGAAGTAGAAAAATACCTACCCACGGAAGATGGCAAACCGCCTTTAGGCAATGCCGAAATTTGGGCTTGGGACATTGAGCAAAACAAAGTGGTTAAAAATGCCCAAATTGACCACCAAACGGTATTCCCTTTGGAATTGAACACCATGCCCGGATGGGCCGGAAGTTCCCAGTATTTTAACCGGTATATGGACCCTCATAACGACAAAGAAATTTTTTCACAAGAAGCTATTAATTATTGGCAGGATGTGGACTTATATATAGGCGGTAGCGAACACGCCACCGGCCACCTGCTCTACAGTCGTTTTTGGCAAAAATTTATGTTTGACAGAGGCTTAGTACCAAAAGATGAATATGCCAAAAAATTGATTAATCAAGGGATGATATTGGGGACGAGTGCGATTATTTACAGAATCTCCGGAACAAACAAATATGTTTCTAAAGGATTAAAAAACAAATATACGGTTGATGAGATAAGAGTAGATGTAAATTTAGTCAATTCCTCTAATGAATTGGATATAGAAAGTTTTAGAAACTGGCGTCCGGAATATAGGAATGCGGAATTTATAAAAGAACAAGATGGTACTTTTAAAGTAATCCGCGAAGTTGAAAAAATGTCCAAGTCTAAGTACAATGTGGTAAACCCCGACGCCATCTGTGAGCAATATGGTGCGGACAGTTTACGTATGTACGAAATGTTTTTGGGCCCTTTAGATCAGGCAAAACCATGGAATACTGCCGGAATATCCGGAGTTTTCAGTTTCTTAAAAAAATTGTGGAAATTATACCACACCGGAGAAAACGGTAATTTCTATGTGCAAAACACTCCTCCTTTGAAGGAGCCTCAAAAGGCTTTTAAAATCTTACACAAAACCATTAAAAAAGTAGAAGAAGACATTGAAAACTTTTCATTCAATACTTCAATATCCACTTTTATGATTGCCGTAAATGAACTTAATGCACTAAAATGCACAAGCAGAGAAATTTTGGAACCGTTGATTATTTTAATATCGCCCTTTGCTCCGCACATTACAGAGGAAATATGGTCTAAATTGGGGCATAAAGAATCAATCAGTAAGGCAGAATTTCCCAAATTTGAAGAAAAATATTTGGTAGAAAGCACAAAAACCTATCCGATTTCTTTTAATGGCAAAATGCGTTTTACTATGGATTTATCTTTGGATTTGAATAAGGAGCAAATTGAAGAAGCCGTTATGGCACACGAAAAAACCCAAGCTCAGTTAAAAGGCAGAACACCCAAAAAAGTAATCATAGTACCGGGAAAAATAGTTAATATTGTTGGTTAACAGCCAATTAATTATAAAAATATTG
>PDQE01000045.1 GCA_002747735.1 Flavobacteriales bacterium
AAAACGTAACAATACAGATTAAAAAAAGCCTCATTTCAATGCCGATCTTCTTCGGGAGAAATGAGGCCATAGTCTTGAGTTGACTTATTCAACTATACTTCAGAGATGCAAAATTCTATAAAAGGTTGCTTAATAACCATAGGATTTTTCCTGATTTGTAATGGAGATTTTTCCTTTTTTTACTCTCTTATCTGGTATGTAATCATTATTTTATCGGATACCCGGAGTAAAATCCGCAGGAGCATTTTGTGGCTTTTTGGTAGTACCATCGCCACCGGTATCATTCCATATTTCCCATTCGGAAAAAGTATAAATGGGATTGCCTTTCACCACTAATGCTTTTCTATATGCCCTACCGTCTTCAAACTCGTGGTTGGTACCACTACCGTCTTTTCCTATTACGCCAAATATGTCTATTATTTTGTCATTTGGGTCTTTTAAAACCATATTGTCATCACCATTAGATCCGGCAGGCCCCGTACTGGTGCCATCCATATCCGGAGCAAAACCATATACTTTTTCAAATTCAACTGCATCTACAGCAATTACAAAAGCTTGTTTTGGAGCAATAGTTACGCCGGTTAAATCAATAGAGGTGGAAACTGTCTCACTATCGTTCGTATAACGTTCTATTACCCAGTCGCGTAGGTCTAAAGGCTTATCTTCTGCATTGTAGATTTCTATAAACCGGGCTTTGCTGTTGTTATCAGGGTCAGCGAGTTCTGAAAAAAATATTTTTTCTGATAAATCACCCATGGGTACACAGCGTTCATTCACCATTTCGGATACATCGGATAAGTTCCTAATGAGCAACACCGGATCTTTATTCACTGAGGCTATTCCGGTAATCGTTCCGTTTTTATCAGGATAATTTTCCTTGGCAAAACTTGCTGTTTTTTCCGTACGCAGCAGAAAATTTTGTTTACAATTGGTTAATATTTTTTCTCCTTTAAAAGTACCGGTCTCTTCTTCAAACTGAACATTTTCTAATTGTACCAATTGGGCTTGAAAAGCATTGGAATTCAAGTCATTTATACTGATTATTTTAGGAGTAGGTAGCGGAGAATTTTCTTCTAAAAAAGCCACTTTTTTGTACTGTACTAAATTGGCGTATAACAATCCTTTTAAATTTAACAACACCGCATCTTTTAAATTTACTTTTACTTTATACCCTTGTTTTAATGACGTTTTTGATGATAAACGCAAAGCTATTCCGGCTGTTTCGTCTTGAATAAAAGCCACACGTTCCGAGGCATTGCCGTAATCTATACCTGATAGTGTAATAACACCCTCAATATACACATCGTCAAAAATTTTAACATCATTGCCGTTAAAATAATCTCTTACCGTGGCAATGGTAGTTTTAGTACCGGTAATGTTTTCTGCAAATCCAATGCGTTTTCTTTCGTTATTGAGTTGTAAGTCGGATAAATTCCTTATCATTAGCTGATAGGTGTTGTTAAATTTACCTAAAACGCCACGAATAGTGCCATTACCATCAGGTACCAAATTATTAGCAAAATTTGCCGAAAAAAGTGTCCTAAAAGCGATACTTTCTTCGGAGATATCACTGATAAGGTAATTGGTACCGCCACCCACATCGGTATTGGCATCATAGAGGGTCTTACCCAATGCAGCCTCCTCAAACTGAACGTCTTTTAATTCAATAAGTGTATTTAGATAGGCATCTGTAATTTCGTTTATACGCAGTGGTGTTACCAATTTATCTTCATCAATAATCTTGCAGGTATTAATAATAATGTTTTTGTAATTGGTAGGTGGAATTTTGTCTAAATAGGATTGGCCGGTAACTGCGTCAATGGCTTTATTGCCAATTTTTAAAGCATCAAAATGGATTTGCGTAAAGGTATTTTCTAACCGTACATAGACTTTTCTTCCGGGATTAAAACTGGTGTATAAATCGTTTACGGCAATGGGAATACTAAAGCCTCTGGTACCTGTAGCATTTTGTAAATGCAAAATCTGACGAAAATTCCCAGATTGGTCATTAGAGGTTACATAAGCTTCTATTATATCCGGTTGCTTGTATTGTGTTACTTCTATGGTAGTTTGGTTAAAAATTTCATCCAAAGTTTTTGTGACAGAGAGTTCAGTTTCTTCACAATTGGCAATTGGCGGAATATCATAGTCATCATCGTTTACACAACCCAAACAAACCGTGAGGCAAAAAATAAAAATGATAATATTTGACAGTTTTATGCTATTAAAATGAGTTGACATAATTTTTTGCTTTAGAAGATTTGTTTAAACTTAGTGCCAAATTAATAAAATACGTCCGCCCAAAACCATACCAATATTTTGGCCCGAAATTCCTTTCCGAAGCCCCGTTCTGGGTATCAGCAACTAAGGCTCCGTAATTGGCGATTCTGGCTTGTTCATATCCTCCAGAAATATATTTTGTGTCAAATAAATTATGAATACTGGCGACTAATTTAATACGCAGACCTTTGTACTGCCACCATTTACCTGCCGAGATATTACATAAGATATAAGGGTTAAACCGCTCTTGTTTAAGTAGTTGTTTTACCAAATTAAAATCTATATCTTCATAAGGCTGACCGTAATTCTGTGGGTTATTATAAAAATCTGATGTTCTGGTAGTATTTGAAACTGCCAAATAACCTTGTGAAAAATAATTGGCGGTGCCTTGTAACCACCAATTTTTTGGGTTGCTGTAAAATCCGCCCAATGAAAATACTTGTTGTGGCCCGTTGGCTAATTTGTAATTTTTTATATAGGCTTTGCCCAAGTCTTTAAAACCGGTAGGATGAATCATATCTTCATTGAGATCGGCGGTATTAAAATTTATGCCAACTTCAGGATTATTATTATAAACATGTTCTCCTAATGCCGCAACTAATGAGGTGCTAAAGTTGTCTAACACCTGATATTCCAATCCCAATTCCAACCCGAAATAACGCTTGTTTATTTTGGAAGTTACTTCCTGAAAATAGTCAATTCCGGAACCTATTTCCGCAAAAAAAGCATTTACGGAAGTAGCGTTTTTTATTTGGGTAGCATAAGCTGTCAACCGACCTTGTAATAAGGGATGGTTAAAACGATAATTCAATTCTAAAGAGGTGGAATTCTCAGATTTTATATCAGGAACTATATTATTATTCTCTCTTGCGTTGATAAATGTATTTTTTGCCAATGGCGGCCGGGTGGAAAACAAACCGTTTATACTTACCTGATGAATAGAATCTATATCATATTTCAACCCCATTTTTATGCCTGCATTATTAAAAGCCGGTTTGCTACTCTTTCCCAGTGAGTTTTCCGGATAGGCTTCGTTTAAAAATTTACCTTGACGTAGATAGGTAGTTCGTTTAAAATTCCCTGAAATGAACCCTGAATATCGTCTTGTTTTGTATGCCAATTGGACAAAAGCACCATAATGGCTGCCTGTTAAGGAATAATTGTACTTAATTTTGTCTTTTAAACCTTTTTGCAATACCCCTAAAGCATCATTTTTAGTAGGTTTATTATCTATTGTGGTAAATGGGTTTACATCTGTAAAAAATTCGGCTCCGAGTAAATCTTTTGGCCTGGCAAAATTATCACTATACTGCCGGTTATAATTTATTTTTGCAGAAAAATTGATTTTATCATTTAATGTTCGTTTTACAATCATGTTTGCCGCTAATTTTTGGTAGTTACTATGCTGATTGTACAGCATATATCTGGCATTTCCGGCATCGGGGAGATTATCAGTATTTAAGTTAATTTCATATAATTGCAGCCAATTTATTTGTGGATTATCTGCAATATCCGGTAAATATTTCCAATAGTTTGGAAAGGGATTAGGCACATTTATAAAATCCAATTTACTTGCGGCATTATTGTTTTGAAGATAGGCCACATTTGCAGTTAGAGAAGTGTTTTTTTCCTGATAGGCGTAATTTAATATTACCGTATGCGATTGGTTATTCTGCATGCTGCTGTTACGTTTTTCGCCTTCCTGCCATCCCCATAACGGATTGTATTTTCTGCCAAACTGTTCATACACCCTTTGGGTAATAGCGGTTACTTTTCCACGCCTACTTGGTGTAAAAAACCCACTGAGTACAATACTGTGTTTTGGATTAAACTTGTATGATACGGCTCCATATAAACTATACGCATCATAGAGCGTACCGGCTATATACCCTTCCTCACCCCATTGGCGTGAAGCCGAAAAACTATAAGCCAATGTATTTTTTAACAAACCGGAATGGTAAGTAGCCATTATACTGCCCGTATAGTTTTTGTTGGAATATGAACCGGACAACCGGTAACCACCTCTAAAATAGGCCGGATTGGTATTAATTTTTGTAGTACCGGATAAACTGCCAAAATTTTCATTATCCGGTGATAGGCCTATAACTGTTTGCCGTTGCCTTGTAATGTCATACAGCCTGCTCACGCTTTGCCATTGCGGAAACCCATCAAAGTTATTGCTAAGGCTAATGTTATTCAATGAAATTTGCGTATGCCGAGCCTCATAACCCCGGAGACTAAAAAAACTCTGGCTAAAATCAAAAGAAGCTCGTTTTAAGAACACATCATCTGTTCCAAATAAAAATATATTTTGCTCGGTTATGGGTTCTTCAAAGTCAATTTTATCGAAAGTCTGATAAAAATATATAGTCCCCAAATCTAAAACAGAGGCCTGTAGATTTATTTCAAAAATCTGGGTATCATAATTTTTATGGCTAACGGCCAGTAAATGTTTGCCAAATGGCACATTTTCTAGATTAAAAACACCCAATTTATTTGTTTGGACTGACAGGGATAGATTTTTTATGGAAACTTCTACTTTTTTTAGTGGTTTAAGCGTTTCTATATGTAGTATTCTGCCCGTTATTTTTCCATATTTCTGTGCTTGTACTACCGAAAATGAAAGGAAAATAAAAAGACAATTAAAAAAATAAGTGTTGGGTATCGTAAGTTGTTTTAGCACAATAAATTAACGAAAATAAAAGCGAAAAATTTTATTCAAACAAAAATATTTTTTCAAAAATGCTTGCCTTTTCCAGCTTTTTGTTTTTAAGCAATCTTTTTCCGCCTTTAATCGCATCTTTTTTCCAAAGTTGCAGCTCAGTAGTGGTTTAAATAAATTACATTCTACATTTTTAAAACTTTACCTTTATTATCCCAAATTATTTATGCAAAATTAAATGATGTATTATTCTCTAAAAAGCGTTTCTGTTTTTCTCATACTTTATACTTCTACCTAATCAAGCCAATCTTTAAAATCCCTAACGCGTTCTCTGCTTACAATTATTTTTTCTTCTGGTTCAAAATTACTCAGTTTTAAAGCCAGACGTGAATTGGAATAAGAGATAATATCTTCTATGGCTTTTATATTTACAATAAGTTTTCGGTTAATTCTAAAAAACGATTGGGGTTGTAACTCCTGTTCCAATTGCTCTAATGTCTGGTCAATAAGATAATCCCTGTCTTTAAAAGTGTGAATATAAGTGCCTTTATTTTTGCTGTAAAAGCAAACTACCTCGTCTATATTTATTAATTTTATATGTTGGCCTATTTTTACGGAAAAGCGTTTTTTGTAGGTACGCCCTATCGGATTTACCAATAATTTTTTTATATCTTCAAAATCTACTTTTAATGGAGTTTTGTCCGGTATTCTCTCTTGATATTGTTGGATAGATTTTTTTAGCTCTGTTTCATCTATGGGCTTTAGTAAATAATCAATGCTGTTTAGTTTAAAAGCCTGAAGGGCATATTCGTCATAGGCGGTAGTAAAAATTACGGCACTTTTTATGACTACGGCATCAAAAATTTCAAAACACAAGCCATCTGAGAGCTGAATATCCAAAAAAATAAGGTCAGGGTGGGTATGATTACTAAACCAATCTATAGCTTCTTCTACAGAGTGCAACATGATTTGGGCTTGCAGGCCAAATTTTTCCAACATTCGGCTTAACCTTCTAGCAGCGGGTTTTTCATCTTCTATGATAATAATGTTCATTGTGGTTGATTATATTTATTAAGATAAAATATGTTACGTTCTTAACTGTTAGGGGTATTATTTTACCCGATTTTCATTTTTCCAATACTTCCTTACCATTTGAGGAGGGTTTATAAATAATATCAACTTGTATCAATACATCAACAGGGTTACATTTTCACCGTTAAAAAGGATAATATTTTGGCTAACAGGCAAAACCAAAATAAATTGTTAGGCATAAAAAACACAGAGAAGATTATTCACGGCTAGCCTGTTTTTATCAATTATTTAAATTTCTTAAAACCATCTTTATCCTCATTTATGTACTTTTCTATTTGCCTTTTTTCCCAATTTTTGGAAAAAAACGGATTGAAGTCAAAGGCTTTGGCAGCGTGAAATACAATACCTATTCCCCAAAATATCCATACTGAGAATGTTTCAAATTGCCAGAAGGCTTCTATCCAACTTTGGCCGTTATCATAATGATACACAATTACTTTATTAATACTAATAAACAAGTTTATCAGTATGTAAATGCCAAAATGCACATAAAACCCCTTAAGGGCCTTTACCTTTTTTTCTGCCCGTTTATATTTAAGTTTTTCACTGTTTTTAATTTCCATAACACTATTTATTATTTCCATTTTGTGTTTTTTTTAGGATTTATATCATTATCCATAAGTTCTTTGAGTTTTCGTTTCTCCCAGTCTTTGTCAAAAAACGGGTTATACTCAAAAACTTTTATGGCCTTAAATACAATGGATATTCCCAATCCTAATGCTACCCATAAAAACCAAGGATGGTGCCATCGATTAGTATAAAAGTTTAATGCAGCTAAAAAGGCAAGAATTATAATATAAGACAACAGGCTACTATAAAACTTCTTGATTTTCTCAACTTTTTCTTTCGCTTTTAAATATTTGTATTCTTTTTCTGATTGTTCCATTTCTGTTTATTTGAATTATGCTTATTAATGAATAGACATGTCTTTTGGTTTACTAATTTAGTCTAGGCATCATACCTCTCATTCCTTGTCCATAAACTCTCTAATTTTACGTTCTTCCCAGTCTTTTCCCATTATTGGGTTAAACCCAAAGGCTTCTAAGCCATGCATTATTATACCAAATCCCCAGCCAAAAAGCGGAAAAACAATCCACGGAAAATCTGAGGTTTGGTAGTTTATAAATGCTAAAAACGGAATAACTAAAATATAGCTGAATAAATTGTAATAAAATCCTTTTATGTTCTCTAATTTTTCTTTGGCTCTCTTATATCTTTTTTCGTCTAAATAATCTTGTTGTGTATTCACGATATTAATTTTTTGTGTTAATAATGGCAGTATTACCCTAAATTCATTTTTTGATTCTTCTATGTGTACTTTTCGGTCTGTTAACAATTCGTAACGTTGTACTATGTTTGCCAGCCCTACACCCGAACTTTTTTTAATCACCTGTTTGGGCTGTAAATTGTTTTCTACTACCAGAGTATTATCTATCTCTATAATGGAAATCTGCAAGGGACTCTTGGGGCTTGCCACATTGTGCTTTACCGCATTTTCTAACAATAGCTGTAAAGACAACGGAACCACTTTGGCCTCATTGTTTTTTATTATGTTTGGCATGTTGCAAACAATACTGTCTTCAAACCGCATTTGCAGCAGTTTAATGTACGTTTTAGCAAATTCTAATTCCTCTTCTACGCTTACCAATTCTTTGTTTTTTTGCTCCAATACATACCTATATACTTTGGACAAAGAAGCGGTGAAGTTTTGTGCAGAATCCGGGTTTTCGTCTATTAAACTAGTTAAAACATTCAGGCTGTTAAATAAAAAATGAGGGTCTAATTGATTTTTTAGAGCATCAAACTGTGCTGATGCCGCACCGGCTATTATTTTTTGTCTGGTTACCTTTTTCTTTTGACTTTCCTTATAAAAATAGACGGCATGAAAAACAGCCGAAATGGTCAAAGTTATGATAAAAGCCAGCAAATAGTATATTCCGTTTTTACTTTCTTCCGCAAAAAATTCGGCTGTGGGTTCTCCTTCTATTACCACTTCTACAAACATTTTTAATAAAAATAGTGTAAGCATGGTAATAACAATACTGCCGACTATTCCCACAGCAATTCTGTATTTAGAAAACCTTCCCCATTCCACACAATCTAAATAGTTAAAAAAGTAATAATTTACAGCAGTAAGTACAATACTAAAAAGTTGTTGATACCCAAAAATAGTAAGCATTTGAGCGTTAAAACCCACCGGAATACCCATACTATATCTATAAAGCACATTTATTATAAAAAGTACAGTTCCTATTAATAGGCCAATACCCAGTATTTTTTGAATATCTTTCATCCTTTTATCTACTAATACTTAATAGTTATTTCCATATTTTCATCAGTTACGGTAAACTTTGCAGCATCAAAAGTGGGTGGCCCCATATGCGGTGGGTTATTGGACATTCCCCAGTCTTCCAGAGGCATATTTTGCTCATCCATATCAAACTTATCATTGTTATTTCCGTCATGATAACTGATAATGGCGTATTCACCGGGTTTTACATTTTCAAATTGCACTTCCGTACTTTTGTCTTTTATTTTGCTTATTTTTCCATTTAATGGCTGCATCATAAAATTTGCTTTGTCATAAAGAGCTATTCTTACCACGCCTTTATCGCTGGTAAGATTTGGTATTTTTACGGTTATGGTTATTCCTTCTGCTGTAGCAGACTCTGTTGTTTGTGACTGAGCATCAGTAAATTGCGATACTAAAAACAAAAACAGTACAGTTATAATTCTAATCATAATGGTTATATCTTTGGTTAAACATTTATTTAATGATACAAATGTGAAAAAAGTTTATAGCTTCTAAAAGAATTAATTACCGAACTGTATTTTTTTACCGATGAATTGTTAATTTTGTACTTATCCACCAAAAAAATTTGCAACCGTTACTTAAATAGCCCTTTTATGCTCATAAAAATACGCAATCTGAATATATTATTTTTCTCATTCGTTTTTTTACTGATGATAAATTGTAAGGATAAGCCAAATTTACAGCACGAAAAAATTGTTTTGCCCAAAATTAATTTCTGGGAATCACAGCCTTCTTGCGGTTTACCTTTTGAGTTTAAATACCATCCGGATTCTATAATGGATTTTTTTTATACCATAGAAAATTATAAATCAACAGGAAAGATTACTGCCCAGAATAGTTTTAACGCACTTTTCTCAGATGCTACTCTTTTTAGAGTTTCCGATGATTTAATGGCTAAGGACGAAAACGGTTATCCCTATAAAGGCAATGCCTATTTCTTTAAAAAATTACCCGATTTCCACAATCATAAAATAATGCTGTTTACTTATGAGAACAGCAATCAGGAATATTATTTGCCTTATATGGAATTACAAACTTTTGATAAAGACAAATTGTTAATAGATAAAATGATAGTTGCGGGTGGTTTCGCAAAAGATTGCAGTTGGAACAGGTCTTTTTCTATAGACAAGAATTTTACCCTTACAGTTACTGATACCGAAAGTTGTTTTGATACTGAAAAAGAAGATATAGTTGATGAGAAAACAATTGTTTGGAAATATCAAATTCAAGAAAATGGCCGGATATTGGAAATAAAGGAAAAGGCTTTATAAAATCACCTATCTATTTTTTATCTTTAAACACATTATGACTTTCAAAAAGTGCATCATCCAAATAAATTTTATCTTTTTTTCGGTTAAAATAAAAAGTAAGGCAGGTTCTATATAAAAAACCACTAAAGAAATTTCTTTAGTGGTTTTTTAGTGTCCCTTAAAAAAGGACAGTGTTTAAATTTAGAATTATTTTTGTTTTTTAGAGCCGCAATACATCGGCTCTTTAAAATATTTTTAAAAGGTTTTTTGCTTCTTGTACTTTTGGAAAAGAAACAGCTTAAATAGTAAAAAACATTTAAGCTGTTTCAAATAAAAGCAATCAACCCAATTTGCTCTTTGTTAATAATTGTCTTCTACTACGTTTCCTTCTTTGTCAAAAATTAAACCTACACTTGCGTTTAGGTTATAAAGGGAATTGTTATTTACATTTTCCGTTTTCAATTTCACTTTTTTTAATTTTAATACGGTAAAAGTAGCATAGAATTCTAAAGACATTCTCAATTTAAATTTCTTAAAAATTATTTAACAAATTTTTAAAGATGAGGTAAGAGAACATCAACATAAAACGAATAAGTGTAAACGGAAAAATTATACCAAATCTATTATAAGTAGTATTTTATAACAGATTTGGTATTGAACTCTTTTAGTAAAGAGAAACTCAGTTCCTTAGCTTTGCCTGGTTACCTCAGGCTTGTGTCAGGTAAATTTTAGAAATTAAAAAGCATATTGTAAAAATATTGAAAAATTAATCCCCGGCTCTGTAATAGGAGTTTTATTAAAACCGGCTTGGTTTTTAAACGCAAAGTTTAAATGATTATGGTATTTTTTATCGGTAAGATTTAAAACACCTAAGCCTATAGTAGCATTTTTAAAGGGAATTAATCCCAAACGAATATCTATTGTTTCGTAACCTGCAGTTTCACTTTCTCCAAAAGTTTTGGCAATATTAGTTTGTTTACTTGTGATGTTATATTGAATGTTAGCCCAAAACTTTTCTTTTTCTAAACCCAGTTTTAATACACTATTAAAAGGCGGATTTAAAGGTAAACTCTCATCAAAATCTTTATTTTTAGTATGTACATAACTTGCTGTGGTTTCAAAATAATAATCCTTTAAAAAATCAAGTTTTACAGCAGCTTCAAAGCCTATCTTATTGGCATTTTCTAAATTTCTAAACACTTTAGGGTGTATAGGCTTCATGTTTGGCATAAATCTTCTGGTAAGCGTTTTGTCAACTACGGGAGTAATGTAATTTTCAAACACAGAATAGTAAAAAGAAGCATTGTAACTAAAGTTATCAAAACTGTTGTGTAATGCTTGTTTTCCTTTAAAGCCAATTTCAAACTGATTATTTACTTCTGCTTTTAAATCAGGATTACCAACATACTCATAGGCATCTTGTCCTACAGAAAAATGATTGATAAAACGTTCAGTCATAGTAGCAGGGCGTGTACCTCTACCATAAGCCACCTCAAATAAGAAACTGTTAGAAAAACGTTTTTTTAATGAAACGTTGCCGCTTATGGTATGTTCTGTTCTTTTTTTAAGATTGTACATAGCGGCAAAATTGGCTTCGGGGTCTTTTATATCTGATGCAATATTATCATATCTTATACCGGTTGTTAAAAAAATAGAGGTATTTAGACTGTATTTAGCTTCGGCAAAAAGCCCTAAATCTGTAATATAAGAATCTTGCCAAATTTTATCTTTAAATTTTTTAGGAACCGGCAGAGGGTTACCCATCATATTTAATTTTACCAACCTGTTTCTATTACCTTCTTTTGCTATATGCATAGCGTCAAAACCTGTAAATAATGTAAAACTGTCTGAAGCTTTAATTTCAAATTCTAACTTTCCACCTGCCGTTATGGCTGTAACTGGCGATGTTGCTTCTACTCTTGCAAAAGAAGGACGATTAGTATTAGACATTAAATGATCTACATAACTGTAATAGGCTTTAAAATTTAAACCTTTTAACACCTTATCATAGTTTTTAAAGTAATAATCTAACGTAGCTACTGAACTATCGTCAAAATCAGTATCCATGGGTAAACCGGCATGTAAAACATCTCTTCCAAAAGATTGCCTCCAATGAAATTGTAACCGTTGATTTTCAGAAAAATTATATCCGGCTTTAACGCCGTATTCGGTACTTTTAAAAGAGGAAGGAATTTCAATAGAACCCCCATCTTTATAATTTCCAAAATTTCTATAACCAACATTACCTGTAATGTCAAAGCCTTTAGAAGCATAATTTAACTTTACCATGCTAACAAAAGAATTACCATTGGTTTCGTAACCGGATGACAGCTTGCCACTAAATCCGTTTTGCAGATTATTTTTTTTAGTAACAAAATTTATAATGCCACCAAAAGTATTACCGTAACGAACCGTAAAAGGCCCTTTAATTACTTCAATACGCTCAATTTCTTCCGGCAAAATATGTGTTGTAATAGGGTCCATTCTATTCGGGCAGGCATGTACGGCTTTTGTGCCGCCATCATATTGAATATTTAACTGCTCATATTGAGATGCTCTAAATGTAGGGTCAATGGCATAATTTCCTCTTTTTATAACAGAAAATCCATTAATATTCAAAAATAAATCAGCCACATTTTTAGGCTGTATCACACTTTTATCTTGTTGATTTATTACTGTAGTGTGCGTAGGGTCTGTTTTTAAGTTACCTTTAATAATTACTTCTTGTAATTTAATGGTCTTAGTTACAGATGTGTCTTTTTTTATCTCTTGAGAAAAAGATAAAAAAGTATAAAATGTGCATAAAAGCACAATAATTCTATATTTCATTTTTTTGTGTTTTAAGTAATACCAATGTTAAAAACAATCACCATAGCTAAGGCCATGTCTGCGTTTTTTGCCTTGTATAAGTAAAAATTTACACCCTAATCCAACATAGCATTATATATTTGGACTTGGTATAACAATGAGAAAATTTTTAATCACGGGGCGTATAGCCAAAGATATCATTACCCAAAATGACAGCTGCCTTAAAACTTATTTCTGATTCTTGAAAATTTTTATACAGCAACCCAACACTTCTAAATAAAATTATTTTTTTAGAAGCATACTTTGTACCCTTAGATTAATATTGTTGTTGATGAAATGTGTTACTTAATTTTCTGGCGGGTGGTCAATGACGTGGAGGTTTAAAAAAGTATAACCATTCAAATAAAAATAAAGAGCCTTTTTCATATATGAAGATACTGATAAACAATTAGTTAAATTTGTATGTATAATAAAAACCAAAGGTTCAATATTAATCGTAAATTCAGGCTTTTTTTCTTCGCTACTGGTTTCGAGAGCCATTTTAGTCATTTTACATTTACCGTTACATTTTAAATCAGGTTTGTCAATATTTTCGCAGTATTTTTCTATAAATCCGGCTCTATCTATTTGGTAAAAAACGGTTAAGTATAAATTAAAAACGGATTTGAAAACCAATAAAATGGTAAAAAAATAAATTAATATTTGATGGCTTAAACTCATCTTAATCACAAAATTATTGCTTTATTTATAAATAACAGATGATATTTGTTAGTTATTGGCATTTTCTATAAAATTTTTCACGGTTGTTTGAAATTTTTTTAAAAACTTTTGGATAGGTGTGTATAGTAAATAAAACAAACAGAAAACCGCCAATAAAAAGTTTATACCAAGTCTAATATCATTTCCACTTCAAAATTACTCAATAAAATGTGCCTTTTCATGCTATATTTCGTTGTAAAAATAAACTATAGCTAAGGCTATGTCTGCGTTTTTTGCCTTGTATAAGTAAAAATTCACACCCAAATTCAACATAGCATTATATATTAAATTTGGTATTATAAAGCACAAAATACAGATTTAAGGCATAAAAAAACCCCGGCTTTTAAGCCGGGGTTTTTTTATAATTTGTTTTGTAACTTACCTTAAAGAAACTCTTTTAAAGTCAACAACCTTTACATCGCCCAATGTTTTTACATATTGGGCCACACTTTGTTTGTTGTCTTTAATAAAAGTTTGATTTATCAAGGTATTATCTTTGAAAAAACGTTTAAGTTTTCCTTTGGCAATGTTATCTAACATAGCTTCCGGCTTGCCTTCTTGACGCAATTGGTCTTTTGCAATTTCTATTTCTTTATCTATTATGCTTTGATCTACACCATTTTCGTCTAAGGCTATTGGTGCCATCGCTGCGGCTTGCATCGCCACATCCTTAGCTACCACATCAGCACCGTCTTTAGCATCGGAAAGGCCAACTATAGTGGCTATCTTATTACCGGCATGGATATAGAAACCAACAAACGGAGCTTCTATTTTTTCAAAAGCACCTATTTCTATTTTCTCACCAATAACACCAGTTTGCTCAATTAGTTTTTCAGAAACACTAAGGCCGTTAATTTGAGACTGTAAAAACTCTTCTTTAGAGTTGCTATCCAATGCTAGATCAGCCAATTCATTTGCTAATTTCACAAAATCTTCATTTTTAGCTACAAAATCGGTCTCGCAATTTAATGAAATTACCACCCCTTTGGTTGCATTGTCATTTATTTTTGCAATAGCAGCCCCTTCAGAGGATTCTCTATCGGCTCTTTTTGCAGCAACTTTTTGTCCTTTTTTGCGGAGTATTTCAACTGCTTTATCAAAATCTCCTTCGGCTTCTACCAGTGCTTTTTTACAATCCATCATTCCGGCACCGGTACTTTTTCTTAAATTATTTACTTCTGCGGCTGTAATTTTTGCCATAGTTCTATCAAATTTTAAAAAATTAATTTTCTTTTTTTACTTTATCCGTAGTTTTTTCGGCTTCGGCTTTCACAGTTGTGGCATCAGCTTTAGCTTCTTTCTTTGCCTTTTGTGCTGCTTTTTTCCTTGTCTCTTCCTGTTCTTTCTCATTATTACGCTCCGTTAATCCTGCGGTAATGGCATCAGTGGCAAATGACAATATTTTATCTATTGATCTGGACGCATCATCATTAGATGGTATTACAAAATCTATACCGCGAGGGTCAGAATTGGTATCCACCATTGCAAAAATAGGGATGTTTAATTTCTGAGCCTCTGTTACAGCTATACTCTCACGGTGCGTGTCAATTACAAAAATGGCACCGGGCAAACGGGTCATATCAGAAATAGAGCCTAAGTTCTTTTCTAATTTAGCTCGTTGACGGGTTATTTGTAACTTCTCTCTTTTTGAAAGGGCTTCAAAAGTACCGTCTTGCTTCATTCTGTCTATTTGAGCCATTTTTTTAACCGCTCTTCTTATGGTTACAAAATTGGTTAACATACCCCCCGGCCATCGTTCTGTAATATAGGGCATGTTTACTGCATTAGCATGCTTGGCTACTATTTCCTTAGCTTGTTTTTTCGTGGCTACAAATAGAATTTTTCTGCCCGAAGCTGCTATTTTCTTAAGAGCTTTAGCTGAAGACTCTATTTTGGCTATCGTCTTGTATAGGTCTATAATATGAACACCGTTACGCTCCGTATAGATGTATGGTGCCATATTGGGGTTCCACTTTCTGGTCAAATGCCCAAAGTGTACTCCGGCATCTAATAAATTTTTAATTTCTGGTTTTTCCATGTTTTTTAGTTTACTTTCCTTTGTTATTTGATATGATTAGCAATACCTGAGTAGCCTGTGTAATGTAAGGGTCAAAGGTATTTGGATGCTAAACTCAACTTATTATTAAATAATTGAAAGATTGCATTTTTAATCTTTCAAAGTTCTTTTTAACGTTTAGAGAATTGGAATTTCTTACGGGCTTTTTTCTGACCGTATTTCTTGCGTTCTACCATTCTTGGGTCTCTGGTGAGTAAGCCTTCGGGTTTTAAAATGGCCTTGGTTTCCTCGTCTATTTCTACCAATGCTCTGGTAATGGCCAGCCGTATAGCTTCCGCTTGTCCGGTAACACCACCTCCATATACATTTACATTAACGTCAAAGTTTTTTTGATTATTTGTTAATGTAAGTGGTTGTTTTACTTTGTACTGCAAAGTGCCGGTAGTGAAATAATTGTTTAATTCTCTTTTATTAATGGTTATGTTTCCATTTCCTTTTGAAACATAAGCTCTGGCTACGGCGGTTTTTCTTCTGCCTATTTTATGTACTATATCCATCTTATCTTAAATCGTTTAGGTTAAGTGGTTTTGGGTTTTGTGCAGTTTTGTTATGTTCTGCCCCTTGAAACACATGCAAATTTTTAAATAATGCATTACCCAACTTGTTTTTGGGTAACATCCCTTTAACGGCGTTTTCTACTAACCTTTCAGGATTCTTTTTAAAGAGGTCGGCGGCGGTCTTAGAACGTTGCCCGCCGGGATAGCCGGTATGGCGGATATAGTTTTTACCTTCCCATTTATTACCGGTTAGTTTAATTTTTTCTGCGTTAATGATAATCACATTATCACCACAGTCCACATGAGGCGTGAAGTAAGGCTTATATTTACCCCTTATTAAAGCGGCAACTTTAGAAGCTAAACGACCCAATACCTGCCCGTCCGCATCCACCAATACCCACTCTTTTTTTACGGTGGCTTTATTGGCCGATACTGTTTTGTAACTTAATGTATTCACACTAATAGTTTTTTGTATTATTAATAAATTATTTTATCCCTTAAAAAAGGGTTTGCAAAGGTAATATTTATTATTTAGTTAGCCAACCCCTTGGCTTTAATTTTTTTACAACAGTTTTACGATTGGTAAAAAACTATACTCGCAAAAGATCCCTGTCATAATTTATTTTTCATTAGGTTTGTGAATAATAGCAGTAATGTATGAAATGAGCATAAAAAAATTTAATTCTTTTTAGGTTAAATTTCTTATGCAAAACAAAAGACGCCTAAACACATATTCAATTTTATAATTTATTAAAAATATAAACAGATGAAATTCCAATTTTTTCCTTTTTTGTTATTTTTTCTTTTCGTTTCTAATAACTTGGTATCTCAAAGTGGCAAAACACCTGCCCGTGCAGAAAACGGGATGGTGGTTTGCAGCCATTATCTGGCTTCTAAAGCAGGCCGTGATATTCTAAAAAAAGGCGGAAATGCCATAGATGCTTCGGTTGCAACCGCTTTTGCCCTGGCGGTTACACTCCCTTCTGCCGGAAATATTGGCGGCGGCGGATTTTTAGTCTATTACGGAGCTGACGGTAAAAAAACTACGTTTAATTTCAGAGAGAAAGCTCCTATAGCGGCTACAGAAACTATGTTTCTGGGCAAAGACGGAAAAATAAAAGACAATTCCAATCACGAAGGTTTATTGTCCGTGGGTGTTCCCGGAACCGTAGCCGGACTTTATCTGGCCCATAAGAAAATGGGAAAATTACCTTGGGCAGATTTGGTAGCTCCAGCCATCCAATTAGCGGAAGAAGGTCATCCTGCAACGTATCGCAATGAATGGTTTGTAAATTATATTTTTGATAATAAAGAGGAATACCCTTCAACAGCCAAAACATTTTTAAAAAATGGCGAAACAACATACCAACCCGGAGAAATCTGGAAACAACCGGAACTGGCAAAAACCTTAAAGCGTATTCAAAAACATGGATCCGACGGATTCTACAAAGGCAAAACAGCCCAGTTAATAGCCGATTTTATGAAAAAAAACGGCGGATTGATTACTAAAAAAGATTTGGCTAACTACCAAGCTCAGGAACTGGCTCCAATAACAGGCACTTATCGCGAATATGATATTGTATCTATGCCTCCACCAAGTTCCGGAGGGGTGGCACTTATAGAGATGTTGAATATCTTAGAAGGTTACGATTTAAAATCGGCCGGACATAATTCTGCAGCTTATTTGCATCTCCTGACTGAGGCCATGCGAAGGGCTTTTGCCGATAGAGCCCAATATCTTGGTGACCAGGATTTTAATCCAAATATGCCAATAGCTGTTTTAACATCTAAAGAGCATGCAGAAAAACTGCGGGCAAATATTTATAAAAACTTAGCTTCTGTAAGTGATTCAGTGAATTTTAACAAAGCACACCTACAACCTGAAAGTGAGGAAACTACCCACATTTCTGTGGTAGATAAAGAAGGCAACGCGGTTTCGCTCACTTATACATTAGAGTACAGCTATGGGTCAAAAATTGTAGTGGAAGGTGCCGGATTTTTACTCAATAACGAAATGGGTGATTTTAACCCCATTCCCGGATATACTAATGCCCAAGGGTTAATTGGTACTAAACCCAATTTAGTCCAACCAGAGAAACGTATGCTCTCCAGTATGACACCTACCATAGTAGGCAAAAACGGTAAACCTTATCTGGTTATAGGCAGCCCGGGCGGCAGAACTATTATCAATACGGTACTGCAAGTCATTCTAAATGTTATTGATTTTGACCTGAATGTAGCTCAGGCCATAGAAGCTCCCAGAATCCACCATCAATGGTTGCCGGATATTACCTTTTATGAAGAATTTGGTATCTCTCCTGATACGGAAAAAATATATAAAAGTATGGGACATAAGATAGACTACAGGACTTTTCAGGGACAGGCTATGGGAATAATCATCGATTATCATAAAGATATGCTCTACGGTGGTGCAGACTCCAGAAGTTATGATGCCAAAGCAGTGGGGTATTGATGAGATATATTGTTATACCAAGTCTAATATATAATGCTATATTGGATTTGGGTGTGAATTTTACTTATACAAGGTAAAAAACGCAGACATAGCCTTAAATATGAGACATCAATGTGCCTCCAGCCAATTATTTCCAATACCCAATTCTACGTCTAAAGGGACGGCCAATTTATAGGCATTTTCCATTTTAGTTTTTATAATTGGTTTTAAGCTGTCTAATTCATCTTTATGCATGTCAAATACCAATTCGTCATGAACTTGTAATAGCATTTTACTTTGTAATTGTTTTTCCTGAAGATAATTGTAAATATCTATCATGGCCAGCTTGATAATATCCGCTGCACTACCCTGTATGGGAGCATTTACGGCATTTCGCTCAGCGGCTCCTCTTACTACTGCATTTCCGGAATTAATATCTTTTAAGTACCGCCGCCTACCCAACACCGTTTCTACATAGCCGTTTTTTCGGGCAAAATTCACCTGACTGTCAATATATGCACGTAGTCTGGGGTAAGTTTCATAGTAAGTGTCAATCAAATCTTTAGCTTCACTTCTTGATAAAGTAGTCTGATTACTTAAACCAAATGCCGATACCCCGTAAATAATTCCAAAATTAACCGTTTTTGCATTACTACGCTGTTCTCTGGTAACTTCCGCAATAGGTATGTTAAAAACTTTAGCCGCAGTAGAAGCATGGATGTCCTCTCCCTTTTCAAAGGCCGCAATCATATTTTCTTCTCCACTTAGAGCAGCAATAATACGCAATTCTATCTGCGAATAATCTGCCGCCAACAAGGTATAGTTTTCATTTTTCGGGATAAAGGCTTTTCGTACCTGCCTGCCTCTTTCTGTTCGGATGGGGATGTTCTGTAAATTAGGATTATTGGAACTCAGCCTGCCGGTGGCGGCTACTGCCTGAGCATAAATGGTATGAATTCTATTGGTTTTTGGGTTTACCTCATTGGGCAATGCATCTACATAAGTACTTTGTAATTTTTTGTACTGCCGCCATTCTAAAATATCTCTTACTATTTGGTGGTCTTTGGCTAAATAGGATAGTACATCTTCAGCAGTGGAATATTGGCCGGTTTTAGTTTTTTTAGGGTTTTTTACCAGTTTTAATTTATCAAATAATATGGGGCCTAGCTGCTTTGGTGAACCCAAATTAAAGGCTTCTCCGGCTTGTTCAAAAATAGTTTTTTCCAGTCGGCTGATATCTTTAGTAAGGGCTTTTGACAATTCTTTCAAATAGTCACAATCAATATTAATTCCTTCAATTTCCATGGCCGATAACACATTTACTAATGGCATTTCTACTCCATCAAACAGCTTGGTTAAATTTCCACTTTTTAGTTCTTTCTTAAAATAAGCCATAAGCCTGAAGGTAATATCAGCATCTTCTACAGCATATTCGGTTTGCTTTTCTAAGGCTACATCTCGCATAGAACCTTGGTTTTTTCCTTTTTTGCCAATAAGTTCCTCTATAGGCTGGGGTTTATAATGCAAATAGGTTTCTGCTAATCTGTCCATGCTGTGCCTCATATCCGGATTGATGAGATAATGGGCAATCATAGTGTCAAATAATTTACCTTTTACCGGCATATTGTAATTGGACAATACTTTAATATCATACTTTAAATTATGCCCTGTTTTTTCTATGCTCTCATCTTCAAAAAACGGTCGAAACTCTTCCAATATTTGCTGTGTTTCTTCCTGACTTTCAGGAAAATGCAAATAATAGCCTTTTCCGGGATACCATGAAAAAGCAATCCCGATAAGTTCTACTTCCAAGGCTTTTAAACCGGTGGTCTCCGTGTCAAAACAAACAATTTTTTGCGATTGTAAATTTTTCAATAATATTTTTCGTGCCAAAGACGTATTAACTAATTGGTAAAAATGGGGTGTTGTTGCGAGTGAGCCTTTTCCATCATTTGTATCAGTTTCAGGCTTTGTGCCACTTCCGGGTTGGCTAAACAAGTCAAATTGGGTGCCTTGTGGTATTTTGTTATCGGCTTTTTTCGTCGGTTCATTTTTTTCTACAGGTTCCGGTTCCCTGCCAAAGGTTTTAAGCAAATTGGCTTTTAGCCGCCTAAATTCCAATTCCTCAAAAATTTTACCCACCGCCTCTAAATCCGGAGTGTTGAGTTCAAAATCATGGGCATTAAAATTTACAGGAACATCTAATATAATGGTAGCCAATTGTTTAGAGAGTAGTCCCTGAGCTTTATTAGCCTCCACCTTCTCTTTCATTTTGCCTTTTAACTGATCTATATTTTCAAACAGGCCTTCTATGCTACCATATTCTTTAATAAACTTTTTAGCCGTTTTATCACCCACACCCGGCAAGCCCGGTATATTGTCAATAGAATCACCTTTCATGGCTAAAAAATCTATTACTTGTTCCGGCCGTTCTACTTCAAACTTTTTTTGCACTTCCGGAATGCCCCAAATCTCCACGCCATTACCCATTCGTGCAGGTTTATACATAAAAATATTCTCGGAAACCAACTGTGCAAAATCCTTATCCGGTGTTACCATATAGGTTTTATAGCCCTCTTTTTCGGCTTGTTTGGATAAAGTGCCTATAATATCATCTGCTTCATAGCCCTCTTTTATCATAATTGGGATATGCATAGCTTCTAAGATTCTCTTTATATACGGTACAGCTACTTTTATGGCTTCCGGTGTCTCATCCCTATTGGCTTTGTAATCCTCATAAAGCTCTACCCTATCCACACTGCCGCCTTTATCAAAACATACTGCCAGATGATCCGGGTTTTCTTTTTTTATCACTTCCAGAAGGGAGTTCATAAAACCCATAACAGCCGAAGTATCCATGCCTTTTGAATTTATAATTGGTTTTTTTATAAAAGCATAATAGGCTCTAAAAATTAAAGCGTAGGCATCCAAGAGGAAAAGGCGTTTTTGTTCCGGCATGGTCTTTTGGTTTTTAGTATGCTCAAAACTACAAAGATTGTTTTTAGTGGCGAAATATTTGCCTCAAAATCACATTTTCAACAATTATCACTAATTTTATATAGCAAAACGGACACCATGAAAGACTTTTCTTCTAACACTTTTTATCCAATTTTTCAAAGGCAAAAAGAACAACTTCTAAAAATTGGAAACACCACCTGCAAAAAACGAATAGAAAAGTTAAATGCTTTAAAAAATGCCGTGGAAACAGATTACAGAGAAGCCCTAAAAAAAGCAATATATGCAGATTTTAAGAAACCCTCTACAGAAACCGATCTTACTGAAATTTATCCTGTAATTTCGGAAATAAAATATGTAAAAAAACACCTGAAAAGATGGATGAAACGGCAATATGTTACCACGCCATTGCCCTTAACCGGCTCGTCTTCTTACATCAAATACGAACCTAAAGGGGTTTGCCTTATCATTTCTCCATGGAATTTTCCCATAAACCTCACTTTAGGCCCACTCATTACTGCCATAGCAGCCGGAAATACAGTGGTGTTAAAACCATCGGAATTTACGCCACATACTTCAGCAGTGTTAGCTGAATTAATTGGGAATATTTTTAATGCAGAGGAAGTAACCTTAGTAGAAGGTGCCGTAAAAGAAACTCAAGAACTATTGGCTTTGCCTTTTAATCATATCTTTTTTACCGGTTCGCCAAAAGTAGGAAAAATAGTAATGGAGGCCGCAGCCAAAAATTTAAGCTCCGTTACTTTAGAATTAGGGGGCAAATCGCCAACCATTGTGGATAAAACTGCCAATATTAAAAAAGCTGCGAAAAAAATTGCATGGGGCAAGTACATAAACAACGGCCAAGTTTGTTTATCACCGGATTATCTGCTGCTTCATAAAGCTGTAAAAATGGAGTTTTTGAAGCATTTTAAAAGCTATATTGAAAAATTTTATACGAATAATCCACAACATACAGACTCTTATTGCAGGATAATAAACGATATTCATTTTGAACGATTAAAAGAAACTATTTCCGAAGCAGAAAAAAAAGGAGCAACAGTTATTACCGGGGGATTAGCCAATAAAACCAACCTTTATATTGCCCCTACCGTTATTACCGATGTGCCAAAAGATACTGCCCTGCTTAAAGAAGAAATATTTGGCCCCATATTACCTGTTCTTACTTATGAAAATTTGAAAGAAGCCATCGATTATATAAATTCTAAAGAAAAGCCACTGGCACTGTACATTTTTAGTAAAAAAAATAGCATAATCCAAAAAATTATCCATCAAACCAGAGCAGGAAGTACCTGTATAAACAATACCATAGTGCAGTATTCTAATCCTAATTTGCCCTTTGGCGGCAGCAATAATAGTGGAATTGGAAAATCGCACGGTTTTTATGGTTTTAGGGCTTTTTCAAATGAACGAGCCATTTTAAAACAGCATACCAAAAGCATGGTGGAGCAATTGTATCCGCCATATAACGGTTTTAAACAGAAATTGGTTAATTGGACAATTAAATGGTTTTAACAATATATGGGCATATTGCGGTTTAAGGGCTTATTTAAAAAAATTTGTTATCTTGAGATGTAAAATTTTCTTATGCAGATACAATCTAAACTTCCGGATTTAAAAACCACCATTTTTACCATTATGTCCAAATTGGCAAAGGATTATAATGCCATTAATTTATCTCAGGGTTTTCCTGATTTTGATATGGATTCCGGCCTAATTAAATTGGTAAACGATGCCATGGAAGCCGGATACAATCAATACGCCCCTATGCAAGGAGTGTTTGCTTTACGAGAAGAAATTGCCATGAAATATGAAAATTTATATGGGACCACCTATCATCCGGAAACAGAAATTACTCTTACCGCAGGAGCAACTCAGGCTATTTTTACTGCCATAACTGCCATAGTGCACAGGGGCGATGAAGTAATTATTTTTAAACCGGCCTATGATTGCTATGAACCGGCTATAAAATTAGCCGGTGGCCAACCGGTTTCCATACAGTTGCAGGCACCGCACTATAAGCCCAATTGGCAAGAAGTTAAAAATGCCGTTTCAAAAAAAACTAAATTAATTCTCATCAACACCCCGCATAATCCCAGCGGTATGGTTTGGAAAAAAAAGGATTTGGATGCTCTGGCCAAGCTGGTTGACAATACCGGAATTTTTGTGTTGAGTGATGAGGTGTATGAACATATAGTCTTTGACAAAATAAAACACCACAGTATTTGTACAAACAAAATTCTAAAAGAACGTTCTTTTATCACTGCTTCATTTGGTAAAATATTTCACAATACCGGTTGGAAAATGGGATACTGTGCTGCTCCAATAGCATTAATGAAAGAATTTCAGAAAGTGCATCAATTCAATGTGTTTTCTATTAATCACCCTATGCAAATAGCTTTGGCAACCTATTTAAAAACTCCGGAGCATTATCTCTCACTATCCGGTTTATTTCAGGAAAAACGAGATTTGTTTTTAAATGGATTAAGAGGCAATAGATTTAAGTTTGTACCGTCTCAGGGTACGTATTTCCAATTGTTGGATTACAGTGCTATCACCAATGAAAACGATGTTAATTTTGCAAAGAGGTTGGTTAAAGAATACGGTTTGGCATCCATCCCCGTTTCGGTTTTTAACAAAGATGAGATAGATCAAAAAATGTTGCGGTTTTGTTTTGCAAAAAAAGATGAAACGTTAAATAAAGCAATTGAAATTTTAAATAAGATTTAACCTGTATCATTCCCGGTTGAATCTACCTCAAAATTACTCAATAAAATGTGCCTTTTTACGCTATATTTCGTTATATAAATATAACAATAGCCGGAAGAGATTTTAATGCAATTTTGACAGCTTATGGCAATTTTAAATGAAGTAATACCGGATTATATGATATATTTATAAGTATGCGAAATATAAATCTTAATAAATATTTAAGTGTTTAATATCTCTAATTTCTTTACATTTGATATAATTTAAAAAAACGGAATTATGAAAAAATTACAATTCATTCTCACATTATTTCTTTTGTTGTTATCAGTAACCGTATTAGCACAAAAAATTGAATACAACGGAAAAGAATATCATGTTAAAAAAGATAAAATATTTTTAGATGGTGTAGATGTTACTACAAGTCTAAATGATGCAGAACGAACCGCTATAAAAACTACTTTGGCCGAAAAACTGGCCAGAGAAAAAAAATTAAAAGAGGCTGAAGAAGCACAGAAAAAAGCAGAAAAAAAGCAGAAAAAAGCAGAAAAATCCCAAAAAAAGGCAGAAAAAAAGCTAAAAAAGCGTGAAAATGCCCAAAAAGCACTTGAAAAGAGCCAAAAAAAGCACAAAAAGGATATGGCTAAGTATGAGAAGCTAAAAAGAAAAGGCAAACTTTCTCCGGAAGACGAAGGTAAATGGCTTAAAAAATTGGAAAAACAAAAAGAAAAAATAGTAAATTGTTTTCAGGATGGTAAATACGCACAACGCTCTGCTAGCCAGCAGAGCGTTGTGCGTATTTTTCAAAGAATATAATAACCTGAGTTCGATTAATATTGTGATCACAGCTTTCTTTATTTTTGATTAGAAATTTTATGAAATTTTCGAGTAATATCGAGATATTACGAGGAGATTT
>PDQE01000046.1 GCA_002747735.1 Flavobacteriales bacterium
GGTTGGGCTGTTCGCCCATTAAAGTGGCACGCGAGCTGGGTTCAGAACGTCGTGAGACAGTTCGGTCTCTATCTGTAGCGGGCGTTAGAAATTTGCGTGGATCTGATTCTAGTACGAGAGGACCGAATTGGACTGACCGCTGGTGTACCAGTTGTTTCGCCAGGAGCACTGCTGGGTAGCTATGTCGGGACGAGATAAGCACTGAAAGCATATAAGTGCGAAACTTACCACAAGATGAGATTTCTTTAAAGGGTCCCTGTAGAACACAGGGTAGATAGGCTATAGGTGTAAAGGCAGTAATGTCATAGCCGAGTAGTACTAATAACCCATAGGCTTATGTACGGCCTCCCTCCGGTCTTTTTTTTTAAGTAGGAGGAGTAACCGGAGGGAAGCAAAACGCTTTTTTTTACGTATTGTACGCCTTTGTTTATTTATAAATCTCTAACTGTATCATTATCTTTTGATGTGTCAAATCTATCACCACGCCAAAGTCGTGGCGTTATTAGTTGGTAATTGCTAACTAATAACTTACTTTTTTAAGGTGATTATAACGATGGGGCTCACCTCTTACCATTCCGAACAGAGAAGTTAAGCCTGTCAGTGCAGATGGTACTGCCGTAAGGTGGGAGAGTATGTCATCGCCTTTCTTTATAAAAAACACTTTAGACTTTAAATATTCTCAATAAATGACTTAATGTAAAACCTATATCCTGTGATTGATTTGATGATTTTTTTATCCATTGATTTAATTATTTCGGTTATTTTGTTTTGTAGCTCTTTAGTGGTGTCAGAAAACTTCATTGTGATTCGATCTTTACTTTTCCAGCAGGGATTCAGCTCTTGGAGCATGGGTAGGAATATTCAATAATTTAATATTTTTAGGAATGGTAATGTTTTTTGTGACGTGAAAATCAGTATTATTTATCACTAAAATTTTGTCTTCTCTTTGGTTATCTTTACTAATTTCCTCTAAATAAGTTTCAAATGTTTGATTGTTTACTGTAGGAGTTTTCCAATAAAAGGCTTTTCCTGTTAAAGGTGAAAAATTTCCCCAAAACCAAAAATATAAGGATAAGCATTATACCATTTCCACCTTAAAATTACTCAATAAAATATGCCTTTTTATGCTATATTTCGTTGTAAAAATAAACTATAGCTACGGCTATACTTAATTTTTACGCCTTATCTATCACAAAAATTCATTATTTTATCTTTTGAGTATTTTTAAAGCAGAACTGGTATTATATTATGTTTATGGATAATGTTAAAATTTTTTACAAGTTTAATACTTGTAAACAATGGCATTGACATTCATTCCTGCTCCTATAGATGCTAAAATAATAATATCACCTTTTGTAAGGTGCTGTCCTTCTATTTTATTATTTAATACAAGGTCTAAAAGCGTAGGGATGGTGGCCACAGAGCTGTTGCCAAGTTTATGGATGCTCATGGGCATTACACCTTTTGGGGCTTTAGCTTTGTATAGCCTGAAGAATCTTGTAATAATGGCCTCATCCATTTTTTCGTTGGCCTGATGGATAAACACTTTTTTAACATCATTAACCGAGAGGTTAGTTTTATCTAAAGCTGCTTTCATAGCCAATGGTACATTATTTAGGGCAAACTCATAGATTTTACGTCCGTGCATTTTTATATAGCGTACCTTAGGGTCGGTATCCGGTTTGTTCGATTTTCCGAAAAAAAGATAATGTGCTTCTTTATAAGTAAATGTTTGGGAAGCATGGCTTAGAATACCGGAACTGCTATTATCTTTGGCTTCTACAATACATGCTCCTGCACCATCGGCATAAATCATCGAATCGCGGTCGTGCATATCTGATACCCGCGAAAGCGTTTCTGAACCTATAACAAGGCATTTTTTAGCTTCTCCGGAACGAATAAACATGCTGGCTTGAATAACGCCTTCAACCCATCCGGGACAACCGAAAATAAGGTCATAAGCTACACAGTTGGGGTTTTTTATGTGTAAATTATGTTTTACGCGTGAAGCAAGGCTGGGCAAGATGTCAGTTTGTATGGTGCCGTATTTTATGTCACCAAAATTTTGTGCCAAAATGATATAATCCAGAGTTTCCGGATCAATTCCTGAATTGGTAATGGCAGCATGGGCGGCTTTAGTAGCAATTACCGAAGATGTTTGGTCGTGAGTTACATACCGGCGTTCTTCAATACCAGTAATGGCTTTGAATTTTTCGATAATTACATCATTACTAATGTTAAAAGCTTGTTGATTTTCGTCAAAAAAGCGTTCTTGAGAAAAATCATGGTTCTTTTTGGTGATGGAAGGAATGTAGCTTCCTGTTCCGGTGATAACGATATTCATGAAAGTTGGTTTGTAAGAAGTAACAAAATTAGGGTATTCTATTAGAATTATAGTCCCTTTTCAAAATAAAATTCAGTTTTCACGGGTAAAGATTTGTGAAGATTTTGAATGTTAGTGTCTTTTCATCTATATTTTCCGAGCCATAAAAGAGCGATTTATTTTTAAAGATAAAGACCGGTTCAAACTTTTTTTTCAGTAAATTCAAAAAGTCTAAATGAGTTTATTATCTAAAAACAGATGTATTTGCCTGTGGGGATACATATTTTAGTTTAAATAAAAAAAATATCTTTACAGAACGGCGTAATTTTAGTTTCTTTGTAAAGAATGAAATGGAAACTATTAATATTGTTTAGTGGACTGTGGGCTAATAGTTTAGTCTCCCAAATAGGAGGAGAGCCTATTTACAATTTTTTAAATGTGCCAACTTCTGCCCGGCAGGCTGCACTGGGCGGAGAGGTTCTAACGCTGTATGATGATGTTAATCAGCCAGTATGGAATCCGTCCGTTATCAATAAGGGTTTACATAATCATCTGGCAGTAAATTATTTGAATTTCCTTGCCGATATTAATTACGGTTCAGTATCTTATGCTCATATTTTTAACCGCAGTATAGGTGCTATACATGCCAACGCTACTTATGTGAATTACGGAAATTTTATTGGTGCAGATGAACGAGGATATGAAACCGGGAAATTCTCTGCAGGAGATTTTGCTTTTTCACTTGGGTATGCTTATCGTTTGCCAAAAACCAAGATATATGCCGGAGCCAATCTGAAATTTATCCAATCTAAATTAGAAAATTATACTTCCAATGGAATGGCGTTTGATTTTGGCCTTACTTATTATGATGATAATAGCCCCTATGTATTTTCGGTAGTGGTAAGAAATTTAGGCTATCAATTTAATGTTTTTGACGAAAAAAGAGAAAAACTGCCATTGGAAATAGCTCTTGGAGCGTCTTATAAACTTACTAATGTTCCTTTGACTTGGTATATAAATATTAATCATTTGCAAAGGTGGAAAATTGCTGTCCCCAATCCTTCGGATAGCAAGACCACGTTAGACGGACGTACCATTCCTGCATCCATTAGTGTTTTTGACAATGCTTTAAGACATTTTACTTTGGGAGCAGAATTATTTCCCAACTCGGGTTTCAACATTCGCTTGGGATACAATTTTAGGAGAGGAAAAGAATTAAAACTTACGGAACGACGAACTTTTGCCGGTATAACCGCCGGATTTGGTTTAAAAACAGGGTGGTTTAAATTTAACTATGCCTTTACCAAATACCATCCGGTTTCTAATACCAGTACATTTTCAATAGAGATAAATTTAGCAAAACAATGATTAAAGAAAATAAAATAGTTATCGCCATTGACGGATATTCATCAACAGGAAAAAGCACTATTGCTAAAAGACTTGCCAAAAAACTTGGATACGAATACATAGATACCGGTGCTATGTACAGGGCAGTTACTTATTTTGCCATGAAAAACAAATTAATAGGAAAAGATTTCTTTGAAAAAAACAAACTCTTAGATAGATTGCCTGAAATAAATTTACGTTTTAAATACAATCCTAAAGTAAAATTTTCTGAAATGTATCTCAATGGTGAAAATATTGAAAAGGAGATTAGAACGATAGCGGTATCGCAAAATGTGAGTAGAATAGCAGCAGTGAGTGAAGTGCGTAGGAAACTTGTAGAACAACAACGAGAAATGGGTAAAAATAAAGGCCTGGTAATGGATGGCAGAGATATTGGAACCGTTGTATTTCCTGATGCAGATTTGAAGTTGTTATTAACTGCCTCTGCAGAAAAGAGGGCAAACCGAAGATATAAAGAATTGATAGAACGGGGAGATAAAGTTTCTTATAAAGAAGTATTTGAAAATGTTCTTGAAAGAGATAGGATAGACTCTACCAGAAAAGATTCACCGCTTAAAAAAGCGAATGATGCTATTGAAATAGACAATAGTGATATGGGATTGGAAGAACAGTTTACTCGGATTTATAATATTGCCCAACGAATAATTGCAAAACACTAAGGAATATTTAGGTATTTGTGTGTTTGTAAAGAAATTTTCCATTGAGGGTGCTGCATCACATAGTCTATAATTAAAGGTGTCATTTTAGCTCTGTTGCTCCATTCCGGTTGTAGATATAACATGCAATTATTGTTCACCCGTTTGGCTTGTTCTTCTGCGAATATAAAATCGTGTTTGTTATAAACTATTACTTTTAGTTCATCGGCATTGTCATAAGCTTCTTGTAAGGGTGGTTTTGCTTTTTTTGGCGAAAGACAAATCCAGTCCCATTTCCCCGTTAAATTATAAGCTCCCGAAGTTTCTATGTGCGTTTTTAACCCGAATAGTTTTAATTGTTTTGTTAGATAAATCATGTTATACATCAGCGGTTCACCGCCGGTTACCACAATAGTGTCGCTGTACATTTTGGCATTTTTTACAATTATATCTGTTTCAGTAGCAGGGTGCAAAGCTGCATTCCAGCTTTCTTTAACATCACACCAGTGACAGCCTACATCACAGCCCCCCACTCTTATAAAATAAGCCGGTGTACCAGTATGGAAACCTTCGCCTTGAATGGTATAAAAGGCTTCCATTAAAGGCAATAATTTTCCTTCGTTTAATAATATTTCTTCCTTCAATTTCATGTTTATTTTATAACAGTCTATGTGCAGATTTAGATTTACATCAACAAAACAGGGTAATAGTTTCTAAAAAAGAATTTTTGCAAAGGTATTAAATAAAGGTGGTTTTCAATAATTGTAAACTTTTATTAATAGGTAATTTTCTAATTGGCAGAATAGCCTTATTTTTGAAAAAAATATTAACCAATGCCTACTAAAGAAACATTTAAAAAACACATAGAAGAAGGGTATAAAACAAAGGGAGATGCTATTATTCTTGGATCGGGAATGTTTGGAGAAGAAACCGTAACCAATGCTTTTGTAAAAATTCCCTTAAAAACCTTAAACAGACATGGCCTTATAGCCGGTGCTACCGGTACGGGAAAAACCAAGTCTTTACAGGTGCTTGCTGAGAATCTCTCGGAAAATGGTATTCCGGTGTTGTTAATGGATGTAAAAGGGGATTTAAGCGGACTGGCAAAAGCCAGTCCCGGGCATAAGAAAATAGATGAACGGCATGCTTCTATTGGTTTGCCTTTTACCGCTAAAGCTTTTCCGGTGGAGATTTTAACCATTTCGGAACAGAATGGTACCCGAATGCGAGCTACTGTATCTGAATTTGGCCCGGTATTATTATCCAGAATTTTAGATTTAACGGATACCCAAAGCGGAATAGTGGCTATTTTGTTTAAATATTGTGATGATAACAAACTACCATTATTAGATTTAAAAGATTTTAAAAAGATTCTACAATATGCTACACAGGAGGGGAAAAAAGAAATAGAAGCAGATTACGGCAAAATTTCTACTTCCTCTACAGGTGCTATTTTAAGGAAAATAGTAGAATTGGAACAACAAGGTGGCGAATTGTTTTTTGGAGAACGTTCTTTTGAAGTGAGAGATTTGGCTCGTGTAGATGAAAATGGCAACGGCATTATTTCAATTTTGAGGCTTACGGATATTCAAGACAGGCCAAAACTGTTTTCTACTTTTATGCTGCAATCGCTGGCAGAAATATATGACACTTTTCCGGAACAAGGTGATTCTGACCGGCCGGAGTTGGTTATTTTTATAGATGAAGCCCATCTTATTTTTGACCAGGCCTCAAAGGCATTACTCAATCAGATTGAGAGTATTGTAAAGCTTATCCGTTCAAAAGGTATTGGGTTGTATTTTGTAACACAAAATCCGGATGATGTACCTTCGGAAGTATTGTCGCAATTAGGATTAAAAATTCAACATGCCCTTAGGGCTTTTACGGCCAGAGACCGAAAAGCTATTAAATTGGCTGCCGAGAACTATCCCATTTCTGAATATTATGATACGGATGAAGTGCTAACAAAATTAGGAATTGGCGAAGCATTGGTTTCTTGTTTGAATGAAAAAGGCATCCCTACGCCATTGGCCAGAACTATGCTAAGGGCTCCTATGAGCAGGATGGATATTTTAACAGATGCCGAACTTGAGGCTTTAATAAACAATTCTAAATTAGCCAAAAAGTATAATGAAATTGTTGATAGAGAAAGTGCTTATGAAATATTAAACAAAAAGATAGAAAAGGTTGAAGCCTTAGAAGCTAGAGAAGCAAAAGAGAAAACTGAGAAAAAGCAATCACCCCGCCGTTCTAAGAGTAACACCAGAATGAATCCTCTGGTAAAAGTACTTACCAGTGCTACTTTTATGAGAGGTGTTTTGGGAATTCTGAAAAAAGCAATGCGATAAACCTAAAAAAAATAGAAAAAATGAAAAAGTTAGTTGTTTTAATTGTACTTGTTGGTGCTGTGATAAGTTGTAAGAAAGAGACAAATTACACATTGGCAAAAAATCAAGTTGGCATTGTTACTAATGGCACACAGATAAAAGAATTGGCAGATATTTTTAAAAATGATTCCTTGGTATCACACTTGGGTCAGGACAATTTTGCAGAATCTACCTATGACGAATATTTGGTATATGACCGTGACGGTAATCACCTTCTCACTTTTATCCCGAAACACGAACAGGACTCCAGCTCTACTATTGATAATGTGCAGGTTTTTGATAAACGTTATAAAACGGTTAAAGGACTGAGCATAAAGTCTAAATTTAAAGACATAAATGATAACTATACCATAGATAAAGTACAATCCACTTTTTCTAATGCAGTTCTGTTTATAGATGAACTCAATGCCACCATTACCATAGACAAGGAAGAGTTAGGTTTTAATGATTTTGGTACTCAAAAAATTTCTAAAGAGCAAATTCCCGATCTGGCTAAGATTAAGGGTTTTACGCTATGGTTTGATTAGTATAGATGTGATGTTTGAGAAATAGGATTTGCTGATGTGTGGATAGGCAATAAGGTGGGTGCGGATTTCCTGTATTAAAACTTTGGAGGTTAAAAAATACGGAGTGCTAATTTTTTTAACTATTTACAGCTAACTAATAACCCGGTAACAGAATAACCAGTTTTCAATAACGCAATAATCTAAAAATTATCAGCAAAAGAGCCACACCGGAAAATTTAAAGGACTTAGCCAGTGCAAAAAAAATTGAAGCCAAAAAATACTTTGCCAAGCTAAAAAAAAGGAAGCCCAGACATTTAGATACTTTAATGCAGCAATTGCATGATGATGAATTTGAAAAAATGGATTGTTTGAGTTGTGCCAATTGCTGTAAGACTACCAGTCCGATTTTTACCGCTAAAGACATTGGCCGTATAGCCAAGTTTTTAAAAATATCCGAGTATAATTTTATACAAAAATACCTTTATCGCGATAATGAGGGGTATATGGTATTGCAGGTAGCTCCATGTGCATTTTTAGACAAAATTGACAATAAATGCCTTATCTATGATGTAAGGCCAAAAGCGTGTAGAGAATATCCGCATACTAACAGGAAAAAGTTTATACAATTAGCAAGCCTTACTCAGAAGAACATGCATATTTGCCCTGCAGTTTTCAATATAGTAGAAAGGTTAAAATCTACCCTGCCTTTTTAGGAATAATACCAGTTCTGCTTTAAAAACACTAAAAACTCCTAAACTATGGACGATTTCTTCGTTGTCAAAAATTTTAAGTCCTCACAACCAAAAGTTTGATTCGGGTTAAAATTTTCTCTTGCCTTGAACTCGCCTCATATTTTGGGTTATTCAAAGGCCTCTTTTAGGTAAGTCAAACGTAATCTCTCATAGATAATAAAATTTTCTCGATGCCATTAAAATAGACAGATTACGGTAGTTTTGTAAAAATAATCAGTACGGGATTAAACGGAATTGAAAAAGGTTATTAAATTACCTGTTCTTTGATAAAAGATTTAACTAAATTTGTAGTCTAAAAAGAACGGAGTGTTAGCTCAGTTGGTTCAGAGCACCACCTTGACAGGGTGGGGGTCATTGGTTCGAATCCAATACACTTCACAATTTAAACTTCCTTTCAGTTTTAAAACTGCATTATTGTGGGCGGAATTTACTCTAAAATAAAGCCTGTTGTTTGATTATAATCATCCACCATGTTGTGGGATAAACTGAGCCAAAAAATTGTAACCATATCAAATGATTAGTTGTATCAATTTTAGAAATACTACTATCAATTTTTTATAAGTGGTTTATTTGATTACCTGTTTTTGTCTTAGTATTTTTATCCGAAATATTAAAAATATATGAAAGTAGTAATATCTCCTGCCAAAACATTGGATTATGAAAGCAAAGTGCCAACAAAAAAATATACTCAACCTATTTTTTTGGAAGAAGCGGAGAAAATAGCCGGTGTGTTAAAGAAAAAAAGCAAAAATCAGTTGAGGGAATTGTTGGGTGTTTCAGATAATTTAGCCCAACTCAATTACCAGCGAAATCAACAATGGTCGCTGCCGTTTACTCCGGATAATGCCCGGCAAGCCATCTATGCATTTAACGGAGACGTGTATAGGGGGATAGCTATTCAATCCCTTCCGTTGAAAAAACTGGACAAATTGCAAGATACTTTACGCATTATTTCCGGCCAGTACGGTTTGTTAAAACCACTGGATTTAATGCAACCCTACAGATTAGAAATGGGTACTGCATTAAAAATAGGCCGAAATGAAAATTTATATAAGTTTTGGGATAAAAAGATTACCGAAGCCCTAAATGAAGAGTTGAAGGAAAGAGAGCCATTGATTAACCTGGCCAGCAATGAGTATTTTAAAGCCATTAAAACAAAGGTGTTACATTCAGAAATTATAACACCAATGTTTAAAGAATATAAAAACGGAACATATAAAACCATTGCTATTTTTGCGAAATATGCTCGCGGGCTGATGGTACGGTATATCATTAATAACAATATTACTTCCGTAGAAGGCCTTAAAGGTTTTGATTTGGAAAATTATGGTTATGATGACAATTTGTCTTCTGAAAAAGAACTGGTGTTTACACGAAATAATCAATAATAGCCTTAGGATAAGTTTTTTATAAAAAAATGGCAAAAAAACCTGAGGAATTTGCTATAAGAGGAAATATCAATACACAAAAACATTTGCTTCTCCTACATTATTATTTCTGCTTACCGGAACTACCACAAAACTACTTCTTCTCCTAAAGGTTTTTTTATGAATGTCTAAAGAGTTTTTTCCCGTTAAAGCTATAATATTGGAACTGTTGTCTATATTAATAGATTCATCTTTGTTAAATTGATAGACCAAAAATCTGACGGCCTCATTGGATGTGTTTTCGGGTATAGTTTGCCACGAAAGCCTGAATATTTTACCTTTTTTACGTTTTAGTTTTAAATGTGTTACCTGTTGAGGTCTAAAAAACGCATTTTTATCAACGGAGGGTGGTAATGCGGGTGTGGAATAATATTTTTCCTTTAAGATATTATTTATATTAAAGCGGTTTTCCTTAAAACTTTTGGCACTAAAAAAAACACACCCATTCACATTTTTAAATTTTTTATTAAAATTCAATTGCTTTTCTGTTTCTGTTGGTTTTTGGCTATTCCATGCTTTGGTTTCTGCCTGAGCTTGCCTGTACATAGCTTGGCCTATGTACAAATTGGTGTTAAAATTATTCTTAGACCACCAGTTTACAATTTCATGATAATCTGCCAAATCAAACCCGATGTGCCAATAGGCTTGTGGCACAATATAATCTAGCCAGCCTTGTTGTAACCAATAACGGACATCGGCATATAAATGGTCGTAATTGGTCTGCCCGGCTTGCGTTTCGGAACCTTTTGGGTCATCTGCCTTATTTCGCCATACACCAAATGGGCTGATGCCAAATTGTACCCATGGCTTTATGGATTTTATGGTGGTTCGCAATTCCAGAATGATTTTATTAACGTTATCCCTACGCCAGTCTTCCAATCGATTTGGATAAAAATTACCACCATGTTTTTTAAAAGTTTCGCCGTCCGGAAATTCTATGTCATTTATTTTATAAGGATAAAAATAATCATCAAAATGAATGGCATCTATATCGTATTCTTGTACCAGATTGGCAACCACTTTGGTGGTATATTTTCGTACTTCCGGCACACCGGGATTAAAATAAATGTGTTCGCCATAGTTTAAAAACCACTTTGGTTTAGCAGGTATTAACGGTTGTTTTTTAGTAGTGGTATTTTTATAATTGACCATAGCCCGATAAGGATTTAACCAAGCGTGAAATTCCATGCCCCGGTTGTGAGCCTCTTTTATGGCAAAGGCCAGTGGGTCATAGTAAGGTTTTGGTTTGTTGTTTAAACTATCTGTTAACCAAGCTGACCACGGTTCGTATTTTGAATTATAAAAAGCATCAGCGGCAGGACGTACCTGAAAGATTACAGCATTAAAATTTAGTGATTTAAAAAAATCAAGTAATTCAATTAACTCTTTTTTCTGCTCATCTGTACTTAAACCTTTTTTACTTGGCCAGTCTATATTATTTACTGTAGCTATCCATACACCCCTGAATTCTCTTTTTATGGTTTGCCCTGATATTGAACTACACCAAACCATTGAAAATATTAAAAGAAGAATTATGGCTCTATTTTTTAAACTGTTAATCATCATAATGAGGTGCTACTAATATTTTGGTTTTTTAACAATCCGATAATGCCACATTAACTGCTAAACCTCCCGTAGAAGTTTCTTTATAGTTGCTGTGCATATCTTTGGCGGTTTCCCACATCGTATTTACCACTTTGTCTAAGGGTACTTTTGCATTTTTAGGATTAGTGTCCAAGGCCAGTTCAGCAGCGTTAATTGCTTTTAAAGCTCCCATGGAGTTTCGTTCTATACAAGGCACTTGGACCAATCCGGCGATGGGGTCGCAAGTTAATCCCAGATGATGTTCCATAGCTATTTCTGCGGCTATTAGAACCTGTTCCGGAGTGCCACCCAGAACTTCTGTAAGTGCAGCTGCTGCCATGGCTGAAGATACGCCAATTTCTGCTTGGCAACCTCCCATGGCCGCAGATATGGTAGCCCCTTTTTTAAAGATGCTGCCTATTTCTCCGGCCACCAATAAAAATTTTTTGATGTGTTCAAAATCGGCTTTGTGGTTTTCTATAACCATATAATACATCAGTACAGCAGGGATAACACCCGCACTGCCATTGGTAGGTGCCGTTACTACACGCCCCAGTGAAGCATTGACCTCATTAACACCCAGAGCAAAACAGCTTACCCATTTTAGTATTTGCCTGAATTTTACTTCGGTTTTTCTGATAGCCGATAGCCATTCTTGCGGATTGTTATAGGATGCTTTACCGATTAAATTTTTGTGTATATCAAATGCTCGCCGCCGCACATTTAAACCTCCGGGGAGATTACCTTCGGTATGACATCCTGCATAAATACATTCTAACATGGTGTTCCAGATACGATTCAGTCCATAATCAATTGCCTCTGGGGTTCTTATAGATTTTTCGTTCTCTAAAACTACCTTGGAAACAGGTAAGTTTAAATCCTTGCAATATGCCAGAAGTTCCGTTCCTAAACGAATGGGATACGGAAAGACATTTTTAAAGATGTTCTTATTTTTTTTTGAAACTTTGCGTTCTTCTTTTACCACAAAGCCACCGCCAATGGAATACATGGTAGAACGGTTCTTCTTTTCGTTTATAATGGCTGTAAAAGTCATGGCATTGGCATGAAAAGGAAGGAATTTTTTATTAAAAACAATGTCGGTATTCGGATTAAAATTCAGGTTTTGTTCATTATTAAAATTAAGTTGATGGGTAATATTGATATTGCTAATAATTTTATGCATTTCTTTTTCCGAAATGGTTTCGGGGTCTGCACCACTTAGCCCTAACAGCAGAGCAAGGTCTGTGGCATGCCCTTTTCCGGTTAGGGATAGAGAGCCGTATAAATCCACTTTTATTTTTTGGACTTTGTTAAATTTCTTTGCTGTTTTTAATTCCTTTATCCACCTTTCCGCAGCCCTCCAAGGGCCTAAAGTGTGGGAACTTGAAGGGCCTACACCTATTTTTAACATATCAAAAACAGAGATACATTCCATATAGCTATTTTAGAAGGTAAACTTACACAATAACTTTAAGGTGTGAAAATGAATTAAAGAAGTTTAAGCTGCCTTAGGTTTTTGTGCCAACGGAACGATTTTTT
>PDQE01000047.1 GCA_002747735.1 Flavobacteriales bacterium
AGTTTTGGCAATCCGTCAGGTTTATAAGGTTTTAATTGAAAACCTCTAATTAAATTTTTATCATCTAAAGAAAGTACAAAATCTAAAACGCCATTTTTAAAAGTAGCCCTATACACATGGGTATTCTTATTGGCATCAATTATATTTATATTTTTTAATTCTTCAAATTGTAAAGCTATTGATTTAAAAAAACCAGCAGATTGTTCCTGAGAAATAGCTTTCTTCATTTCGTCGTTATACATATAAAAGATAGAATCATAAGCAGCATCATTGTAAAAATCCATAAACTGTTGTGAAACAATTTTATAGTTATCAAGAGTGCTTTGCGAAAAGGCAAGCATCGGCACAAAAAACAATATGCAAATTGATTTTATCATTTGCTAAAAACCAAATCTATAACACGCTGTTGTCTTTGTTTAAACCTTGCACTACTTCCTGCTGCGGGTACCGCGTAATACGGCCTACTGGCCACCTCTAATTTTACCAAATTAAAACGCTGTAACATATAGCTCCACGCTCCCATGTTTTGAGGTTCTTCCTGTGCCCAAACGTAAGTATTTACATTTTTATAGCCCTTAATAATTTTTTCTATTTTTTCTTCGTCTAATGGAAACAGTTGTTCAACTCTTATAAATGCAATGTCTTCACGTTTGTTTTTTTCTCTTTCAGCTAAGAGGTCGTAATAGAACTTACCGGAGCAAAAAACCAATTTCTTTACCTTGTTTTTGTTAATATTATCATCAATAACAGTTTTAAAACCACCTTCTGCCAACTCTTCAATAGTGGAAACAGCTTTTGGGTGCCTTAATAAGCTTTTGGGCGTAAAAACAATAAGCGGTTTTCGGTAATTTCTTTTCATGTGCCTTCTTAGCAAATGATAAATATTGGCCGGTGTAGTACAATTGGCTACTATCATATTATCATTGGCACAAAGTTGCAGATAGCGTTCTATCCTTGCCGAAGAGTGTTCAGAGCCTTGACCTTCATATCCATGGGGCAGCAATACCACAATTCCATTTTGTAATTTCCATTTATCCTCTGCCGCAGAGATGTATTGGTCAAAAACTATCTGGGCTCCATTGCTAAAATCGCCAAACTGGGCTTCCCAAATGGTAAGCGTATTAGGGCTGGCCATGGCATAACCGTAATCAAAACCCAATACGCCGTATTCTGACAAAGATGAATTGTAGATATACATAACACCCTTGTTCTTTGGGTTTTGATTGAGCATATTAATTCTTTCTTCGGAATCTTCATCTCGCAGAATGGCATGCCTGTGGCTAAAAGTGCCGCGTTCTACATCTTGTCCGGAAATACGCACATTAAATCCTTCTTCTAATAAGGAACCATAAGCAAGGGTTTCTGCCATACCCCAATCCAACTCATTCTTTTCCATCATTTCTGCCCTACCCCGCAATATTCTTTCGGCTTTTCTTAAAAAACTGGCTCCTTTTGGCACTGAAGAAATGACCTTGGCTATTTCGCGAAGATTTTTTTCAGGATAGGTGGTGTCTTCTTCTTTGAGTATATCTGCCAGCCCGGCTCTGACAAAATCTTCCCATATTTTTGGCATAAAGGGCTTTACATAAGCAGTTTTGTCTTTTTTTGCCAATTCGTATTGCTCTTCTAGAAAATTTTTAAAATCTTCTTTTATTTTTTTGTCATAGGCATCGTCAATGATGTTTTGTGCTTTGAGCTTTTGGGCGTAAATGTCTCTGGCATTGGTGTGTTTGGCAATAGCTTTATAAAGATGAGGTTGGGTAAATCTGGGCTCATCCCCCTCATTATGTCCGTATTTTCTATATCCCAGTAAATCTATAAAAACATCACGTTTAAAACGCATCCTAAACTCCAAAGCCATTTCTGTACCGTGAACTACGGCTTCCACATCATCTGAATTGATATGTAATACCGGAGAAAGTGTTACTTTTCCCACATCCGTACAATAGGTACTGGAACGGGCATCTAAATAATTAGTGGTAAACCCAATTTGATTATTTACTACTATATGTACGGTGCCACCGGTTTTATAGCCGTTTAATTTAGACATTTGGATTACTTCATACACTATGCCCTGACCGGCAATGGCTGCATCACCATGAATAAGAATGGGTAAAATTTTAGAATCGTCACTGTTGAATTTATTGTCAATTTTAGCCCGGGTAATACCTTCTGCCACCGCATCTACGGTTTCTAAATGAGAAGGATTGGGCACCAAATTCATTTTTATAACCTTGTCATTCTGATAGTTCTTATATAGCGTTTGGCCGAGGTGATATTTTACATCGCCATCAAAATCATCTTCTTCAAAATCCTTGCCTTCAAATTCACTAAACAGTTCTCTTACCGGTTTTCTAAACAGATTAATTAAAGTATTTAGCCTGCCCCTGTGAGCCATTCCTACTACACATTCCTGTAATTGAAATTCATTTACAGCTTTGTAAAGCATATTGCTCAAAGCAGGAATAAGGGATTCGCCCCCTTCCAGAGAGAAACGTTTTTGGCCTACAAATTTTGTTTGCAGAAATTGTTCAAAAAGTACCGCCTGATTAAGTTTAGACAGGATGTACTTCTTTTTTTCGGCATCGTAGTTGGGATGGTTGTCGTTTTTATTAAGTTGATCCTGCCACCATTGTATCTCTTGTGGCTGGCGGATGTACATGTATTCTACACCAATAGCTTCGCAATAGATAGCTTCGAGATGTTCAACAATTTTTCTCAGTGTAGCATTTCCTATGCCTAAAATTTCACCGGCATCAAAAACCGTGTCTAAATCGTTTTTAGACAAACCAAAATTTTCAATGGCCAAGGTAGGGGCGTATTTTCTTCTGGTTCTTACGGGATTGGTTTTTGTAAATAAATGACCTCTGGAGCGATAACCGTTTATGAGTTCCAGCACCTGAAACTCCTTGTGTACATGTTCCGGAACTTCCAGTTGGGTATAATCTGCACTACCGTTTTTTCCATAAGAAGTATTGGCAAAATCATAGCCTTGAAAAAAACTCCGCCAACTGGGCTCCACACTATCCGGATTTTTAAGGTATTTTTGATAGAGACTATCAATAAAATTAGCGTGTATGGCATTTAAAAAGGAAAAATTATCCATCATGTAGAATTTGCTTGAGATGATAATAACAAAAATACAATAATTATTGGGATAAAAGAATTTTTAAGAGAGACAGATTTTGTTAATTAGAAATTGATTTTTTTTAGAATGAAATTTGTCATATACCCATAGTAGCTTGCAATGGACTTTGTTATAAACCGAGAGTGTAAACTTAACTCTGTCTAAAGGATTAATATATTTAATAAAAAAAGACAGAAGATGAGCAAAAAAGAATTAACCGAATTCAGGTCATAAAATATTATTTTATTTTTACCGGCTCATACTTGTAAATATGTATATCGCGTTGTGGAAACGGAATACTAATACCGTGTTCTATAAACAATTTATTTATTTTAAAATGCAGTTCGCTTTTCTGGTGTACAGCTTCATAACAATCTTTTACGGTAAAGACAATTCTAAAATTTAAAGAACTGTCTGCAAATTCTGTAAAAAATATACTTGGCGGTGGTGTTTGCAAAATACCTTCAACTAATTGGGTAGCTTTTAATAGCACCTCTCTCACCAATTCTACATCACTGCCATAAGCTACCCCAACACTTATTTCTTCACGAGTTATTTCTCCATTCTGTGTCCAATTGTAAAGCATATTGGTTAAGTAAAAATGATTGGGTATTATAAGCACTTTATTTCCTCTTGTAATAGCTTTTGTAGTACGTAGACTAATCTTTTCTACACGTGCCATTTTACCCTCCATCTCAATAACATCACCTACATGCAGAGTCTGGTCTAATAAAATAAAGATACCGCTGATAATATCTTGAAAAAAGGTTTGTAGTGCTAAACCAACACCTAACAACAAGGCTGCCGCACCAGTTATAATTGCTGTAACTTTAACACCGTTGGCCGATAAAATTGCCAATAAAATAATTAGAAATATAAAATACTTTAAGTAACTAAAAACACTTATAAACTTTGTTTTGTCGTTCTCCGGCAACTTACGTGTAACTACTTTTCTTATTAACCTTAACAAAAAGCTGGTAATTACAAATGCCACGATGATAACAACAAGTGTTTTTATAGATAAACTGCCATTTTCACCAATAGAAACAGAATAGTTAAGAATGTTGTTTAGTGTTTCCATATTTATTTTTTAAAGTTTATTTGTACAATTTTAACGATGAACTCATTTTTACTTCTTCTATCTCCCTCCTAAAAAACGGCCCAAATTTATTCATATTTTGTTACTTTTTTACTCACAGCCTCTCATGACTTCTAAAAAGTGCCTCATCTGAACAAATTTTATCTCATCTTCGGTTAAAAACAAAAAGTAAAGATGTAGAATTTCAATGGCGTAACCCATTATGCAATATGTTTCTCATTTTAAGACAAAACAAACTTTGGCCATTATCGTTTTGTAATTTAAATATTATTCTATTGTGGGTGCTTTCCATTTTATAGAGCCAACGGGGGTGTTTTTTACTTTGTTAATCTTGGTGTTGGAACGTTTTTTATCATAAATCATGGCAAACGTCATTATTAAACTGGTACCAATTATTATAAACAATAAAATACCCGGTTCAAAAGATGCAATGGCGGCTTCTTCCGGAATAGCATAAAATAGCAAAACGGTTATTAAACCTCTTGGTGCAATAAACAACTGCGGGGTAATGTCACTTCCTAAAAATAACCGCAATAAGACGAACCGTATAATGTAGATAGATGCGATTATCAACAGGCTAATTAATGCTACATCTAAGTTAAACAAAGATGATACCGCAATGGTTAACCCAAAAATCACAAAGAAAAAGGTGCGTACTACAAATGCAGTTTCTAATGTAATAATATGTAGTTCGTGATATATTTGGTGGGCTTTGGAATATTCTAAAAATTTAGAAAGTCTTCCTGAAAAGAATAGTTTCATATTGGCAATTACCAGCCCAAAAATTAAAATAATAATTAACGATGACAGGTGCATCTTTTTACCTAATGCATACAACAACAAAAGAACTGCAATTAGCAAAAATAATTTGGCTTGGCTTTTCATCTTCTGAAATATTAAGATAATCAGGTAACTTGCTACAACAGAAACTACCACGGTAAGTACCAGATTACCTGCAAAGCCAACAACACCGCCGGTTTTTTCCGGATTAAATTTGTCTGCCAGAAAGTAAAACATCATAATACCTAAAATATCAGAAAACGTACTCTCATAAATATGAAATTCTTTTTTGTGACTCACCAGTTCTGTAACACTGGGTATAATTATAGCACTTGACAGAATTGATAAAGGTGTGGCATACATCCATGCAGATTCCATTGTCATCTCAGGAATAAACTGGTACAAGAGTAATGCCGCAACCCAAGCCGATGCCACCAACCCAATGAGTGCTATTATCAACGATTTAAATATAGGCATTAGTTTTTCCCGCTTTAGTTCTAACTCCAATGCAGCCTCAAGTACAATCATGATTAAACCAAAAATACCCAGCACTTCTAATATGGGTAAAAAGTTGAGTTCCTCTGTAGTGAAATAATCAACCACATACTGTAAGCCTACCCCCAGCACAATGAGCATTAGTACAGAAGGGATGTTGGTTTTTTTGGAAAGACCATTAAAAATAAATGAAATAATGATGATTAGCGAAACTTCTATAATAAGGTTATAAGACGAAAATATTTCCATAATTAACAGGTATTAGATGTTACGTTGATTTCTTTTTGATGTAAGTAGTCTATAATTTGCTCCAGTTGAGCTCCTTCTTCTAAACTAAACTCTATTTGTAAACTACCATTGTCTTTGGGCACATAAATAGGGGGCGTACTAAAATCGACTAATGGATTACTAAATAGGCTATCTATTAAAATTTCTTTTTGCTCCGGATTTTGCAAATACATTATTTTTTTTGTTACACCGTGTATTTTGTAGTCAACCTTAAAACTATTGCTATGCAAGTTTGAGTAGGGCAGGTATTGTTCAGTATTGCCAGATTTTAAGTTTATGCCAAAATAATTAAGAGATTGAATCTCCCCTTCTAATGTTTTTGTAATCAAATATGCTCCTTTTGTTAATAATGGGTTAAACTGTAACACCAACCCGCTAAAATAATTCTTTAGTGATGGAAAGAAAAACACGATAGAAGCAAGCAAAATAATTCCATTAATTTTATAATCTATCAGTACAAAAATCAAAATTAATATAACAAGGCTTAAAGGCAAATAGATAAGTTTTAATTTTCTAAAAAAACGATTTGTTTTTTGTTTGGCAAGTTTTCGTTTCAGGCTATTTACCACGGCTCTTTGTATGCCATTAATAATTACATTTAATACTATTAACACTATTAGTACTCTTAAAAAGTATGCCCATGTTATATGCTCTAAATTCATCATTTAGTTAATATTTGGTTTTTAGACAATATAATACTTTCAACATCAAAAATCACCACAGGGTTTATATACAAACTACCTTTTCGGGTTCTTAACAACACCTTGGTATTTATTAATCTTTTTAATGCTGATTTATAGGTATCTTCATAATGTTTACCTACTACCAATTGTTTCATTATATACTCTGTGGTGGTTTTAAATAAAAGAATGTGTTTTAGTATTACTTCTTCGTATTTGGTAAAGAACTCCGGCAGGCTTTGAATTACCTCTTTTTTAAAATATAACTTGTCTGTATCTTTAACATAAGTGTTGTATGTCCAGGACTGTAATATTTCTCCTAAATTATAGCTATTTTTAGCCGCAATTTTTTTTATTATTTTTTTTATTTTGTTTTCGTTTAAAGGTTCCTCTTTATCATCAACCAACGTTCGTTGAGATGCCCCATGGCGTAGCATAATTGCAATAAATATTTCTTTTTTAGAAGCTTTTGAAACATCAATAGTAGTACTAAAAATATTTTTAAAACCGAAACGCACATTTAAGTATTGGTACATTAAAGATGATATTGAAGCAATGACTAATATATCGTCCGATTCGTCTTCAATAAATTTAATCAAGGCCCTTACATTGTTTAAAAAACTCTGTTGAGAATCGTGCCATAGCTCTAAATCGTCAATAAGCACTATGGGACGCGTGCTTTTTATGTTGTTGTTTTTTATGTAAGACAGTGCTTCTTTTAAATTATAGGTAGTAGCAAATTTACGTCCGTCAATGGTAGCTGTACTATTGGGTTTAAGACTAACTATGTGTTTGTTGTTATTAAGTTTTGATACGTAATTTATAAAAGTAGATTTACCACTTAAACAACTGCCGTAAACTAAAATAGATTTGGCAAAGTGAGACTCCCACTGCTTCATGGCTTTTACTGCTAAATTTTCCTGCTCTTTTCTATGAACCAAAAACAAATCGCCAATAAAACTTCTATTTAAGAATAAAGAATCATAGTGTCGGTCATTGTTTTTATACATACGCTCACTTATGCAATCTACCACCTCTGTTAAATCTGTATCGGTTTCGATTTTTAAAGCATCCCTGTATGATTTATTAATTACGGAAAACTGTTCCTTTGCCGTTATTTTAAATTGATTGAGCAATGATTCGCCTTGTTGCGAAATAGCAGCATTTACCGGAATATCTAAAAACAATTTACCTCTTACCAAATTACTTATTTGTAACTCGTTGTTTATATCTTTCAGTAAAGTTTCAATTTTGTTGCTTATTTCTGCTTTAAATTCAGCTATTTGCTTTTTAACAGGCAATATAGCAGTGCTGGATAATGTTTCTTCATCTGCTCTAAATTCAAGCCTGTTTTTTATATGGGTTATGTTTATACGCAGTATATTTCTTATATTGTTTTCTAACGTCAGAACATCCATAAGCTCTGGAAAAACCTTATAGTCTATCCATTTTTGCACACTAACTTTTAAGTCGATTTCTCTAACCTGCAGATGAGATAATTTTGTGCTTATAGGAGGTGCCGTTGCAGTTAGTTTTAAAATAATGGGTTCCAGCCTTTCGCTTAAACCAGACAAGTGGTTTTCTGCATTAATCTCCAGAATGTTGTTTAATTGTAATATAGCCTCTTTACTTATCAATTCTTCTTGCGACAATTGTGCCACATTTTGTGCTGCAGAATCTATAAACAGGGTGCTTTTACGGCAAAATGTACCAATAGCATCCTTTATGCCGGCAATGTGCAAGGTGGCCTCGTTCAAATGCGAATAGGTACTTTTTATCGTTTTTATTTGCGTTAAAATAGTTTTTAATTGAGACTCATAAACCGGCCAGGGATTACGAAAAAGCTCTGTGGTTTTAATCAGTTTAGCAGTTTTTTTAAACTTGGATTTTATGGTTAAAATTTCCTCATCAATATGCTGGTTTATTGTTGTTGTAGCCTCTGCTAATAAAGATTTGGAGTTTTTAAAATAGTTATCTAACTCTTCTTTTGTAAGGTTGTTTTCGGCACTTAAAATAGTGCCTTTACAAGTCTCCAGATAAATATCTCTACACAGCAGTGCAAATGATTTGTAATATTCCGGCAATATGTAGTTTATGGCATAGGCTTTATAAAGTACCGAAGCCTCTTTCTCAAAAATTAATTCTTGTGACAGATTTCCGTTTTTAATAAAATCTTTAAGTAGCGTATTGCAATCTTTTAATATGAATTTTTGCAATTCATCAGTGTTTGTTATACCTTCAACAAGCTCTTTTAAGTCATTAAAACCGGCTTGTAATGATGCAATACTTATGTTAGCTGGTTGGTTTTTCATTTTTTATACAAAACTCTTTCGTAAGAACAATTTAAACAAAATATGGCAGATGCTCCGTTTTTATTTACAATATTAACTAATTTTTCTACAGTTGTATTGTTTAGCAGTGGTAATATATGCAAATCACAGGATGTTTTTAACATTTTTTACTTTTTCTTACACACTTTATAAGTATTTGTTTGATTTATCAGGAGAAAGTATCAAAACTTTTAAAAAGATTAAAACGGTATGATGAATTAAAAAACAAACTTGCCTGCCCAGCAGAAAAAATCAAAAAATAGTTCACTACCGGTATCTTAAATGATTAGCTCAAATTATTCATGTGGAATCGAATTAATTTGGTTCATTTCAATAACATTTAGAACCTGATTTCGATTAATATTGTGACCACAGCTTTCTTTATTTTTGATTAGAAATTTTATGAAATTTTCGAGTAATATCGAGATATTACGAGGAGATTTAAATGACATAACCGATTTGTCTGACAATTTTAATATAGCCAGATTATTTTCTTTCAATACACCTCTTAAACAGGTATAAAATCTGTTTTTATCAAAACTTTAAAAACACTTTCAAAATCACTTCCTCAAAAACATCAAATATTTCCGTATTTTTGTCCAAAACAACGCAATAATATCAACAAAAAATAGTTTAAAAAATTAGATAATTATCAATTTTGAACAAAAAGTTTGCTCTCCGGCTTTTCGCAGTGTGTGGCCTGTTACTTATTTTTAGTTGTTCTACAAAAAAGAACACCTTTATAAACCGCAATGCCCACGCCCTTACCACCAAATACAATGTGCTGTACAATGGCCAGTTGGCTTTTGATCAAGCCAAACAAGAAATTGATGATGCTTATAAAGACAATTACCACCAGCTTTTACCCATAGAACCACTAACTATAGAAGAAGAGAAAATAAGCATTGAACTATCCGAAAACACAGATTCCGAAAACGAAAGCGAGAAAAAGAATGCTACCGGTTTTGACAAAGCCGAAGAAAAAGCCATAAAAGCTATTCAGAAGCACAGTATGGACATTAATGGTAAGGAACGCAATCCGCAAATAGACGATGCTTATTTATTATTGGGCAAAGCACGTTACTATTCACAGCGTTTTGTGCCGGCACTGGAGGCTTTCAATTTTATTTTAGGCAGCTATAACGATGCCGAAACCAAAGACAGAGCCAGAATTTGGCAGGCTAAAACATTGGTACGGTTACAAAACGAAGAACTGGCCATTGAAACCTTACAATACCTGCTAAAAAACAAAAACCTGCCGCTGGAAGTTATCGAAGACGGGCATTCCTCATTGGCTTTGGCTTATCAAGCCCTAGACAGTGCTGATTTAGTAATCAAACACTTAGACAGTGCTGTTATGTTCTCAAATAACATTAAAAAGAAAGCCCGAAATCTTTTTATCATTGGACAAATGTACAGGGAAAAAGAAAAAACAGACAGTTCCAATTTATATTTTGAAAGATTAATTAACCTTAAAAAAGCACCTTACCGATATAAAATTCACGCTGAGATAGACCGGGCAAAAAACTTTTCAAAAGCGGACAGTGCAGCCGCCATGTTGGCAAAGCTGGATAAACTGATAAAAGACCGATATAACCGTCCTTATCTGGATGAATTATATTATCAGAAAGGACAAATTTTAGCCAAAACCGATAGCATTAATGATGCAGTTGCAGCTTACAAAAATTCCCTCGGTGCAAAAGCCGGTTCAGAGTTTCAAAAAGAATTGACGTTTGAGCAATTGGGCAATATCTATTTTGACAAAGCAAAATTTGTAACCGCAGGTGCTTATTATGACAGTGTATTAGGCATTACCAAAACCGCAAACGATAAACGCGTACGCCGGTTGGTAAAAAAACGAAAAAGCCTTGAAGAGGTCATTAATCTGGAAAATACGGTTACTGTAAATGACAGTATTTTAAAAATAGCTGCACTCCCCAGAGAAGCTCAAAAAGAACTCTACACCAAGTATATAGACAGCTTGAAAATTGCTGATGAAGCAGCAAAAGAAAAACTAGCCAATCAGTTACAAAGTACCGGGTTTGGAAATTTAGAGGATAACAATTCGTTTGGTAGCGATAAAAAAAATGGTGTATTCTATTTTTACAATATAAATGTTGCCGGTTTTGGCGAACAAGAATTTAAACGGGCTTGGGGCAACCGGGAATTGACTGATAATTGGCGGCTCTCTGAGAGAAAAATTGTAAAAAGCAAAGATGAAAATATTGCTAAAGCTCCTGTTGACGATTTTGACACCTCCGAAAGGTACAATGTGGACTATTACCTCAGCAGAATCCCAACTGAACGAAAAAAAATAGACAGCATTTCATCAACCAGAAATAAAGCGTACTATAAACTGGGCTTAATCTATGCCGAACAATTTAAAGAATATGAACTGGCCGCAGAACGATTAGAAAAATTACTGTCTTACAAACCGGAAAAAGAGTTGGTTTTGCCTGCTAAATACAACTTGTATAAAGCCTATGCCAAATTTAACCTTTCCGAAAGCAATAAATACAAAGCAGACATCGTTAATAACTATCCGGACACCCGATTTGCAAAAATAATTGCCAGTCCGGAAAAAGTTATAGCAGAAGGCGATGCAAACAGCCCTGAGGCATTTTACGAAGAAGTCTATTGTGATTATGATTTTCAGCATTATGAGCGGGCTCTAGATAAAACAAATAAAGCCCTGAAATTATACAAAAATTCAGAGATTATTCGTAAATTTGAGCTTTTAAAAGCCTATCTTTTAAACGAAATTCAAGGCAGGGAAGCCTTTAAAGAAGCCCTGAGCAATGTGGCCGTAAATTTCCCCAACTCCGAAGAAGGAGAACACGCCGTAGAAGTTTTAAAAGATATAGACAGCTTGGAAAAGGCAAAGTTAGAGTAAAAGTGTTACCAAAAGCCAAACCTCTCCCCTTAACGCTTGTGGTAGTAATATAAATTTAAAACAAGTTAAACTTTAAAAAATTAATTTATTATGTTTTCAGAGAAAAAAGCAGTTATGGGTCAGGTATTAGAGCGAAATATCATTGGAAAAAACTCTACATTTGTAGGAGAAATAAAATCAGAAGGTGATTTTAGAGTAGATGGTAAAGTAGAAGGTACTATTAAAACTACAGGAAGAGTGGTTATAGGCAAGGACGGATATATAGATGGAACTATTGATTGCAGTAACGCTGATATAGAAGGAAAATTTTCCGGTAATCTTAATGTAGATGATCTATTAACATTAAAGTCCACAGCCTCCATAACAGGAGATGTTATCCTTGGAAAACTATCTGTAGAACCCGGTGCCAGTTTTAATGCCTCATGTAATATGAAAGGCAATATAAAGGCCCTAAAAAATGAGCACCAAAACCAACAACAGCAAAGAAAAGCGGAAAGAACAGCTTAATGCGTATGCCCGATACTCAGCTGTGGCATTTCAAATGTTTGCTATTATAGGTGGCGGAACCTATCTTGGTGTTAAATTAGATGAGTGGTATCCTAATAAACACAATTTATATACCGTTATCTTATCTTTAGTGGCTGTTATTATGGCTATTGTATTTGTCATTAGACAAGTCATTGGCATATCCAAAGAAAAAAACTAACTATTTTTTTCAGATTCCGAAAAATTTGAAAAAATTATAGATTACAGCTATTAAACAACATCAATAGGTTAAACTAATTAAGACTTACCACAAAAAGAGTAAAGATATTGTTTTAACGAACATCGCATAATTTGTTGCAAAAAAATAATGCCCATTTTATTGTACTGCTTGTGTTAGCCGTTGTCCTATATGGCATACACAGCTATTTAGGTATGTATTTTTTTAATATCACTCCCTTTTTTCCACTTTGGCAGATTTATCTTTTTTTGTTTATAACCACTGCCCTTTTGGTGACAACCGTCTATTATCAGAAAAAAAGAAAACCACAATCAGTATTTGCTGTTTTCATGGTTGGAACTTTAATTAAAATGATTTTGGCTTTACTCTTCTTATTACCCCTGTTGCTTTCGGACATCCCAAACAAAATTTTAGATGTGGTTAATTTTTTTATTCCGTATCTAATCTTTTTAACGGCAGAAGTATTTATCATCAATAAGTTTTTATTAAAAAACAACGCCTAACTTCGCAGTTTATAAAATTCAAAAATAAATCATAGAGAATTTATTTGTCATTTCGTAGAATGTCCTTAAATTTGCTTCTGATTTTAGGATTCTAAAAGAAATATATATTTTTCTTGTAAGAACTAAGGTCAATTACGCAAGCCAACACCAAAAAATAAAAGTACAAATTGTTTTAAAAAATACGATTTATGCACAACTTTACTTGTAAGTTTTTCTTCTTGGGACTATTATTTGCATTTGTACTTCCCATAAACGCCAAGGAAGAACCCAACGGTAACAAAGAGTTCAACCCTAAGGAAATGATTATGCATCACGTAAAAGATGCCCACGAATTTCACCTCTGGGATTGGAATGGACATCCGGTATCTATTTCCTTACCTGTTATACTTTGGACTAATAACGGATTGGTAACTTTTATGTCTTCTGCTTTTCATCACGATGATTCAGGAAAAGTGGTAGTGGAAAAAAATGGCCAACGCTATGTGAAATACCATGAAAAAATATACCAACTCCACTCAGGAGAAAGCACTGTACAGTTTGATGCAGAACACCATCCGGTTAATGCAGAAAAACCGATGGACTTTTCCATTACCAGAAATGTTTTTATGATGTGGGTATCTGTAATTATTTTGTTACTCATATTTATAGGAGCCGCCAGAAGATATAAAAAAGGAGAAAATTACCTTCCGAAAGGCATTGCCGGCTTTGTAGAACCTTTGATTATTTTTGTAAGAGATGAAATAGCCAGACCCATGATAGGAGAAGACAAGTATAAAAAGTATATGCCATACCTACTTACAATCTTTTTCTTTATCTGGATAAATAACATATTTGGATTAATCCCCGTGATTAATGGAGCCAACGTAAGTGGAAACATTGCTTTTACCATGACACTGGCCGTTTTCACCTTTATTATCACCACCATTAGTGGCAATAAAGACTATTGGAAACATATTTTTTGGGTTCCGGGTGTGCCCGTACCTATGAAAATATTTTTAATGCCTATAGAGATTTTGGGAATGTTTACCAAACCCATCTCACTGATGATACGTTTGTTTGCCAATATTACGGCAGGCCATATTATTATCTTGGCACTTATGTCGTTAATTTTTATTTTTAGAACAATAGCTGTTGCTCCGGTTTCTGTAGCGTTTTCATTATTCATTACAATTATAGAAATCATTGTAACTGCTATTCAAGCATATATATTTACTGTATTGTCTGCCTTGTATTTTGGTATGGCAACGGAAGAAGCACATCATTAATTTAAATTTATATAATTATGACTATTACTGGAATTGCAGCTCTTGGAGCTGGATTAGCCGCTATCGGAGCCGGAATAGGTATTGGTAAAATAGGTGGACAAGCCATGGAAGCTATGGCACGTCAACCTGAAATGCACGGAAAAATACAATCCTCTGCATTAATTTTAGCAGCCTTCGTGGAAGCGGTAGCACTTTTTGGTATTGTGGTAGCTTTACTACAAGGCTAATTTTGCAAGAATTAAATACAGAAGTAACGGTTGGTTACTTCTGTATTTATCTCTACCTAATCCCAAAGAGTTGGGAAATAAAAAAGTTTAAACAAATAAATTTAAATTAAAAAAATTAATAAAAATGGATTTAATAACACCCGGATTTGGACTTGTATTTTGGACGGCAATCACTTTTCTATTATTGTTATTTATTTTAAGAAAATTTGCCTGGAAACCCATTTTAGGAGCAGTTTCTGAACGAGAAGACACTATAAAAAATGCTCTTTTAGAAGCCGAAAAAGCCCGTCAGGAAATGGCAGACTTAAAGGCAGACAATGAGAAAATTCTTAAAGAAGCCCGTATAGAAAGAGATACTTTATTAAAAGAAGCTCGCCATTTAAAGGATAAAATGATTACTGAAGCTAAAGAAGAAGCTAAGGAACAAGCAGATAAAATAATTACCCAAGCCAAGGTAAGCATAGAAAATGAAAAGCAAGCCGCCATGACTGATTTAAAAAATCAGATAGGCGAACTATCAATAAACATAGCAGAAAAAATAGTAAAACAGGAGTTTAGTAGTGAAGACAAACAACTAAAATTAGTTGATGATTTACTGAATGATGTTAAATTAGACTAAAGCATGACAGATACCAAAATAGCTTTACGATATGCCAAGGCCGTTTTAAATTTGTCTTTGGAAAAAAAGATGGCTGAAAAGGTTAATGACGACATGTTGTTAATTACAAAAACAATTTCACAGTCCAAAGAACTGAAAAGGTTATTGACCAGTCCGGTAATCAAAGCCAAAGCTAAGCACAATGCATTAGAAAAAATTTTTAGTAAAAAGATTAACCCTATTAGTGTAGGTCTAATTGACCAACTTATAGACAATAAGAGATTGCCTTTTTTATTGGACGTGGCCAAACAGTACACCATTATCTATAACCATCATATTGGCTCACAAAAAGCTATGGTAACTACTGCCGTGCCGTTAAACGACAAACTAAAGGCAAAAGTATTAGCAAAAGTTAAAGAAATAGTAGGTAAAGAAGTTACCGTTGAAAATATAGTAAATCCGGAAATATTGGGTGGCTTTATTTTAAGAGTGGGAGACAAGCAGTATGACACCAGTTTTACCGGTAAATTAAACCAATTACGTAGAGAATTTGACGATAATCTTTACATACCTAATTTTTAAATTAACAAATATCTATAACCAAATATAAAATAACAGATTATTGATGATTACAGGCTGTTTGTGTCTAACATCTAATTTCTAAAATCTAACATATAAAAAATGGCAACAATAAAACCGGCTGAAGTATCAGCGATTTTAAAAGAACAATTATCAGGATTTGAGTCCAAAGCTTCTTTAGACGAAGTAGGAACTGTATTACAAGTAGGTGATGGTATAGCTCGTGTATATGGCTTGGCCAATGCCCAGTTAGGGGAATTGGTAGAGTTTGAAAGCGGCTTAGAAGGTATGGTACTCAACTTAGAATCTGACAATGTGGGGATTGTATTATTAGGCCCCTCAACAGAAATTAGAGAAGGAGATACCGTAAAAAGAACGGAACGAATTTCTTCATTAAGAGTTGGAGAAGGTATAGTAGGCCGAGTGGTAAATACCCTTGGCGAGCCTATAGACGGAAAAGGCCCTATTACCGGTGAACTTTTGGAAATGCCATTGGAACGAAAAGCACCGGGTGTTATTTACAGGGAACCTGTAACCGAACCATTACAAACCGGTATTAAAGCAATAGATGCAATGATACCGATAGGTAGAGGCCAGCGGGAGTTAATTATTGGCGACAGGCAAACCGGTAAATCTACTGTGGCTATTGACACCATTCTAAACCAAAAAGAATTTTATGATGCCGGTGAACCCGTTTATTGTATCTATGTAGCCATTGGCCAAAAAGGTTCTACCATCGCCGGAATTGCAAATATGTTAGAAGAGAGAGGAGCGTTAGCCTATACTACAATTGTAGCAGCCAACGCCTCTGATCCTGCTCCTATGCAGGTTTATGCCCCCATGGCAGGTGCAGCAATTGGAGAATATTTTAGAGATACCGGAAGGCCAGCCTTAATTATTTATGATGATTTGTCAAAACAAGCTGTGGCTTACCGTGAGGTTTCCCTGTTATTGAGAAGGCCACCCGGCCGTGAGGCATATCCCGGTGACGTATTCTATTTGCACTCAAGATTATTGGAGCGTGCTGCTAAAATAATTGATGACGATACCATCGCTGCTAAAATGAATGATGTCCCTGACGCACTGCAAGGTAAAGTTAAAGGTGGTGGTTCATTAACGGCTCTACCAATTATTGAAACCCAAGCCGGTGACGTATCTGCTTATATTCCCACTAACGTAATTTCCATTACCGATGGCCAGATTTTCCTAGAGTCAGATTTATTTAACTCAGGTGTGCGTCCTGCTATCAACGTAGGTATTTCGGTATCACGTGTAGGTGGTAATGCCCAGATAAAATCAATGAAGAAAGTGGCGGGTACATTAAAGTTAGACCAAGCTCAATATAGAGAATTAGAGGCTTTCGCCAAATTTGGTTCTGATTTGGATGCAGCTACCATGAACGTAATTGAAAAAGGAAAACGAAATGTGGAAATCTTAAAACAAGCACAAAACGACCCATTTACCGTAGAAGACCAAATAGCAATTATCTACGTAGGTTCCAAAAACTTGTTAAAAGATGTGCCTGTGGAATATATAAAAGAATTCGAAAAAGATTATCTGGCTTATTTAAATGCCAAACACAGAGACACTTTAGATGTTTTAAAATCCGGTAAACTAACCGATGAAGTAATAAAAGTTCTGGAGGATACAGCTAAAGAGATAACATCTAAATACAAGTAGATTTAAGATAACACTTAGTACTTAATATAAAAAAATGGCCAACTTAAAAGAAATAAGAAATCGCATAACATCTGTAAAATCAACTATGCAGATAACCAGTGCTATGAAAATGGTATCTGCTTCCAAGTTGAAAAAAGCTCAAGATGCGATAACCGCTATGCGGCCTTATTCTTCCAAGCTAACGGAATTATTACAGCAATTGAGTAGCACCATGAATGAGGATATAGGCGGAGTTTATACTCGTAAACGGCAGATTAACAAAGTGCTATTGGTGGTCATTACCTCAAATAGAGGGCTTTGCGGTGCTTTTAACTCTACGGTAATAAAAAAAGCAGAATCCCTTAGTAAAGAGAAGTACCACGGCAGACAAGTAGATATATTAAGTATTGGAAAAAGAGGCAATGACCTATTATCCAAAACACATACTATTCTTGAGAATAGAAGTGACCTTTTTGACGATCTCACTTATGAGAATACGGAAAAGATTGCAGAACGGCTTATAGAATTATTTGTATATGGCACCTATGAACAGATAGAAATTGTTTATAATCAGTTTAAAAATGCCGCTACCCAAATAATTACCAATGAACAGTTCCTGCCCATTGTACCCCCCGAAAGCCAAAAAGAAGATGAGCATATAGATTACATTTTTGAGCCCTCAAAAACTGAAATTATAGAAGGATTAATTCCAAAATCTTTAAAAACTCAATTGTACAAAGCGGTTCGTGACTCTTTTGCCGCCGAACATGGAGCTCGAATGACGGCAATGCACAAAGCAACTGACAATGCTACTGAATTACGTGATGAATTGCTGCTTACTTACAACAAAGCCCGACAAGCTGCCATTACCAATGAAATACTGGAAATTGTTGGTGGAGCAGAAGCGTTGAACAATTAGTGAAACATAATATAAATACATCTTAAACACCTAAAGTTTCCTTAACTTTAGGTGTTTTGATTTTATAAATACATCCTCCAGAACATTAAAAACATTGGAGGTATGGGTTAGAAACCATTCCATATATGAAAATACTCCTATTAGACACCAATCATTCCCTTTTAAAAACGGGTTTAAAAAATTTGGGATTTGATTGTCATAAAGATTATACCTCCACAAAACAAAAAATAGAAAACGTAATTCATAACTATGATGGCATTGTAATACGAAGCCGGTTTACTATAGACCGGGCATTTTTAGACAAAGCCACCAATTTAAAATTTATAGCCCGTGTAGGTGCCGGACTTGAAAATATTGACACGGAATACGCCAAGAAGAAAAAAATACAACTCTTTTCTGCACCAGAGGGCAACCGAAATGCCGTAGGTGAACACGCCTTGGGCATGTTGCTATCTTTGTTCAATAAATTAAACAAAGCGGACAGAGAGGTCAGACAGGGCACATGGCTTCGGGAGGAAAATAGAGGAATTGAACTGGATGGCAAAACCATAGGGATTATTGGTTATGGGAATATGGGAAAAGCTTTTGCCAAAAAATTACGGGGCTTTGATGTATCGGTAATATGTTATGACATTAAACCTAATCTGGGTAATGAAAATTGTGAACAGGTAAGTTTACGTGAATTGAAAGAAAGAACTGATGTTTTAAGTTTACATACGCCACAAACCCCACAGACTATTGGCATGGTAAATTCCAAATTTATCAATTCTTTTAAAAAACCGTTCTGGTTGTTAAATACAGCAAGAGGAAAATCAGTAGTGACAAAAGATTTAGTAGAAGCATTAAAAACAGGTAAAATTTTTGGTGCCGGTTTAGACGTTTTGGAATATGAAAAAACCTCTTTTGAAGACTTATTTACCGATAAAAATGTTCCCAAAGCATATTACTACTTAATCAATGCACAAAATGTCCTGCTAACTCCTCATGTGGCCGGGTGGACGGTAGAGAGTAAAGAAAAACTGGCTCAAACCATATTAGATAAAATTAAAGCAAATTTTTGCTGAATTTATCGTATCATATTTAAAGCTCATCTATTTCTTGAATTTGATAGTTCTTCTCCATAAAATGCAATTTACCTGAGGTGGAATCCTTCAGGTACTATATTAATCTAATTGTACTTTGTTCGATAAATAGCATCCTAATGATTTTCATAAATGAATTATAAAGATATGAGTTCGATTAATCAAAAGAGAGAAATTTGATTTGTTTTTATAACCTGAGTTCGATTATTAAAACAGACAAATTTGATTAGAGTTCTGTGTTTGAAATTTTATACTTGGTTTTTTAGGGAGAAAGCTATAGGCAATAAGCCCTGAAATGATATTAGCTAAGAAATTACCAAAGTTTCTGTGCCTAGAATGTTCAATTTGACAAATATTTTTAAGTTCATCATTAACTGTTTCTATTATAGCACGTTTTCTTAAAAGAATTTTATCAGAAATCGTCATTAGTGAATTCTTCATATTGTTTTTGATTTGAATGATAAGATGTATTCCATCTAAGAACAAGCCTTTTGTCAATATATCCTTTGTCAGCATAGAGTTTTCCGTAAAGCTTTCTAATAAAACTTTTGTCGTTTAAAGGTTTTCCTATCATCAACATTGGCTTGGGTATGGTAAAATTGAATATCTCTCCCTTATCATTGATAACAAGATGTAACTTAAAGCCATGAAACCAATGCATGATTAGGAAAAGGTCAAGTTCAGGACATAGTTTACGAATCTTATTGTGAAAATTGATGGAGAGATTATAATTGTAGAAGTAAAAAATGGGCCTACGGCCAGATTAAATTCTAATCAAAAAATTAATTACCCAGAAATTAATAGAGGACAAACCCCTATATTTGATGGCCCAAATGGCAGTGTAGTTCCACAAAATAGGACAATAAAGGTTATTGTAATAAAATATACTGCTAGTGGAAGAATAATATTTAGCCCTTACAAATGATGAAAAGTAGTACACCGATTAGGCAGCTTGGCAAACAGATTGATATTATAGTAAAAGAAAAAATGGTTAATATTGGTTTTGTAGAAAAAGAAAAATATATTTTTTCGAAACTAATAATAAAAGATGTTGAAGGTTTTGTTATTGTTGAAAAGACAGATCATGGTTCAAGATATAACTGGTCAATAAGCCCAACTGTTGGAATAATCAATCATAAAGTAGAAGACATTTATTATAAATTAGTTGACAACATAGATTTTTCAAAAGAATTATTGAGGACTGCAACCTCATCGATTGGTTATATTTTGCCTGAAAATAGTTTCAAAGCATGGGATGTTAATTTGGATGATACTGAAGATCAAATTCATGAAATAATAGATGATCTTATTCTTCAAATAAAAAAATATATACTGCCTTTCTTTATGAAAATGTCGCAGAATAAAGAATTACAAGTGTCTTTGGAGAAAAATAGTTGGGGTATTACCAGTCTGAATTATTTTAAAGTACCTATTTTATATTACATCAATGAAGAGAAAGAAAAAGGGTTGAAATACATTGAAGATATACTAGCAAAAATTAGACCAACACCAAAAGTAAATGACTTAGTAGAACCAGAGTTTAATAATTTGGAAGAAGTAAAAAACTTTTTTTCTAGAGATAAGGATATTTTACTCTATTGGGAGTTCGTCAAATTTAGAAAAAAATTTATTGATTTAAAGAACTAATTTTTCAAATGAAAAAATTAATTGATTACACACTTTTATACCAGTATTGATGATTGACAGCTATAACCAGTCTATCAAATAGGTTTTCACCAAAATAGCGTCTGTTGAGTTTATAGC
>PDQE01000048.1 GCA_002747735.1 Flavobacteriales bacterium
GAATGAGTGGGGATTATAAAATTGCCATAGAAAATGGCAGCAATATGGTAAGGATAGGCAGTGCCATTTTTGGTAACAGAAGCTAATAACCAAATACTCGCCATAGCTAAGAGTATGTCTGCGTTTTTTGCCTTGTATAAGTAAAAATTCACACCCAAATCCAACATAGCATTATATATTAGACTTGGTATAAAATAAAAACTCGGACTTTTCACCCGAGTTTTGTTCTGTTTTTAGTAATTGCATTAAACTAATTAAGATATTACTGTTAACATCTAAAATTATCAACAAAATATTTTGTTGATAACTGAGATTGTAAAATAATCAGCTAAAAATCAACACATTGTGTTACTTATCTTTTTCACGGTATAAACAAAAAAAATTATAAGCTACTATCGGAACAAGAAGAGGTTCGCAATGGTAATAATCATGCTATTTAATCCAGATACTTTGTTACAATTAGAATTTTTAACCCAGCACTTCTGCCACTTTCAAACCTATTTCCGCAGGTGATTCTACCACGTGAATACCATTTTCCTCCAGAATCTTCATTTTGGCTTGGGCAGTATCATCTTTACCGCCTACTATGGCTCCGGCATGCCCCATGGTACGACCTTTTGGAGCAGTTTTTCCGGCTATAAAACCTACCACCGGTTTTTTGTTGCCATTGTTATTTATCCATCTGGCAGCATCAGCTTCTAACTGGCCACCTATTTCGCCAATCATCACAATACACTCGGTTTCGGGGTCATTCATCAGTAACTCTACCGCATCTTTGGTAGTAGTTCCGATTATTGGGTCGCCGCCTATACCTATAGCAGTAGTAATTCCCAATCCTTGTTTTACTACCTGATCTGCAGCTTCGTAGGTAAGCGTACCAGATTTGGAAACTATTCCCACTTTACCCTTTTTAAATACAAACCCCGGCATAATACCTACTTTGGCTTCGCCCGGTGTAATAACGCCCGGACAATTAGGGCCTATTAACCTGCAGTCTTTTGTAGAGATATAGTCTTTTACTTTTACCATGTCTGCCACCGGAATGCCTTCTGTAATACAAATAATAACTTTAATCCCCGCCTGTGCAGCTTCCATAATAGCATCTGCGGCAAATGCAGGTGGCACAAAAATAATGCTGGTATCTGCACCCGTTTTTTCTACTGCTTCGGCTACGGTATCAAAAACAGGTTTGTCAAGATGAGTTTGTCCGCCTTTTCCCGGAGTTACACCGCCAACTACATTGGTGCCATATTCAATCATTTGGGTAGCGTGAAATGTACCCTCACTACCGGTAAAACCTTGAACTATTATTTTTGAATTTTTATTGACTAATACACTCATTTCTTTAGTTATTGATTAACAGTTATTGTATAACAAATGTAATTGTTACTCAGCATTTATAAAAATTATTACACCTAAATATTATTCACCTTGGCTATCAACTCGGGAATGAGTTTAATTCCGGCCATTTCCCTGTATTTTCTTCTAGCTTCATCACATGGAGAACCAAAATAGGTTTTTCCTCCTTCCAGATTTCCCATTACACCACTTTGTGCTAAAATAACTGCTTTTTTTCCGATGGTTATGCCACTCACAATACCCACTTGCCCCCAGATGGTAACCTCATCTTCTATAACGCTGCATCCCGCAATACCTACCTGTGCTGCTATCAGGCATCGTTCGCCTATTATCGTATCATGAGCTATCTGCACCTGATTGTCTATCTTAGTACCTTTTTTAATTGTCGTATTTCCGGTAACGCCCCGGTCTATGGTACAGGCAGCCCCTATCTCTACATCATCTTCTATAACTATACCGCCACACGAAATTAATTTCTCAAACCGGGTTTTTCGGTTCTTATAATAAAAGGCATCACTACCCAAAACCGATCCGGAATGGATTATTACGTTATCTCCAATGGTAGTATGAGCATTTATAGTAACATGAGCATGAATAAGGCAATTTTTACCAATCTTTACATTTTTTCCTATAAAAACATTAGGTTGTATAATTGTTCCTTCACCAATAACGGCCTCTTTATCCTTTGTTTCATCAGAAGGCACAAAAGGATTAAAATGCTTTGCCAACTTGCTAAAATCACTAAAAGGATTATCGGAAATAAGCAAAGCCTTACCCTCAGGGCAGGCGACTTTCTTGTCTATTAAAACAACTGTTGCAGCGGAGTTTAACGCTTTGTCATAATACTTAGGATGGTCCACAAATACAATATCACCGGGTTCTACCACATGTATTTCATTTATCCCCTGAACCGGAAAATTTTCATCTCCAACATACTCACAATTAAGGATTTGGGCAATTTCTTTTAAAAAATATATTCGGTTAAATTTCACAGTGTAAATTGGATTAAACGCGTTCCTGATAGGCTCCCTTATCGGTATCTATTCTAATTTTATCACCTTCATTAATAAAAAGCGGCACATTCACTTCTGCTCCGGTTTCTACTGTAGCAGGTTTAGTAGCATTAGTTGCGGTATTACCTTTAACGCCTGGCTCTGTTTTAGTAACTTCTAATATTACACTGGCGGGCATTTCTACGGACAAGGGTTGTTCATCTTGTGCCCGAACGATTATGGTAACTATTTCACCTTCTTTCATTAAATCCGGATTATCTAAAATCTCTTTTTGCAGCCTTATCTGGGTGTAGTCATCATTATTCATAAAGTGATAAAAACCATCTGCATCGTTGTATAAAAACTGGTATTTTCTGGTCTCCACTCTTACTTCATCTATTTTATGCCCTGCAGAAAAGGTGTTTTCGAGTACCTTTCCGGTAGTGAGGCTTTTTAATTTAGTCCTTACAAAGGCTGGACCTTTTCCGGGTTTTACATGTTGAAAATCAACTATTTTAAAAGTATCATTATTATATAAAATACACAATCCTTTTCTTATATCTGCGGTTGTTGCCATAATGCTAAAAGTATTTTTTTAATTTAAACGCCACTGGAATAACCTTTCATAATTCCACGTTGTGAATTCCGAATAAAAGTGATTATCTGATCCCTTTCCGGAGTAGCTTCCAGTTCTGCTTCTATGATTTCTAATGCTTGTGAAGTATTATTATTTTGTTGGTAAAGTATTCTGTAAATATGTTGTATTTCTCTTATTTTTTCTGATGAGAATCCCCGTCTTCTTAATCCAATAGAATTAATCCCTACATAGGACAACGGTTCTTTTGCTGCTTTGGTAAACGGCGGCACATCTTTCCGTACCAAAGACCCGCCGGAAATCATCGCATGGTCGCCTATGTTTATAAATTGATGTACAGCCGCCAATCCGCCTATAATAGCATATTCGCCAACAACTACATGACCAGCCAGAGCTACGCCATTTACAACTATGGAATTTTTCCCCAATATACAATCGTGAGCTATATGGCAGGTAGCCATAAGCAAACAATTTTCGCCAATTTCTGTTTTGCCATAGGCTTTTGTTCCTCTATTTACCGTAACGCATTCTCGTATAATAGTATTATCACCAATAATGGCCAGTGAGTCTTCGCCTTCATATTTCAAATCTTGAGGAATTGCAGATATAACGGCACCCGGAAAAATCCGACAATTTTTACCAATTCTCGCTCCCTCCATAATGGTAACATTAGAACCTATCCAAGTGCCGGAACCAATGGTTACCTTGTTATGAATGGTAGTAAAAGGTTCTACCACTACATTAGTGGCTATTTTTGCTCCGGGGTGTATAAAGGCTAAAGGTTGGTTCATATTAATCTATTCTTTTAACTATTTGTGCCATGAGTTTTGCCTCTACGGCCAATTTATTATTGGCATAACCATAAGCCTGCATGTGGCAGATTCCCCGCCTTATTGGTTCTAACAGTTCTGCTTTAAAAATTAAGGTATCTCCGGGTAAAACTTTTTGTTTAAATTTTACATTGTCCATCTTCATAAAATACGTAAGATAGTTTTCCGGATCTGGAACTGTACTCAGAACCAATATTCCACCTGTCTGAGCCATAGCTTCTACCTGTAAAACACCCGGCATTACAGGAGCACCGGGAAAATGTCCTCTGAAAAAAGCCTCATTCATGGTAACGTTTTTAATACCCACTACCATTTTATCCGTCAGCTCCAATATTCTATCTATTAATAAAAATGGTGGCCTATGCGGAAGTATTTCCATAATTTTCTGGATGTCCATCAGTGGCGGCTGGTTAAGGTCAAAATCAGGAACATTGTTCCGTTTTTCTATTCTGATAATTTTAGCCAGTTTTTTGGCAAATTGCGTATTTACATGGTGTCCGGGCTTATTAGCAATAACTTTACCGCGTATGCGTGTACCCACCAAAGCCAAATCTCCCATCACATCCAGCAACTTATGCTTTGCTGCTTCATTGGGAGAATGCAATGTTAAGTTATCTAAAATACCATTGGGCTTAACTGCAATTTTATCTTTCTTAAAAGCCCTACGGAGTTTAGCCATGGTCTGCTCAGAAATTTCTTTATCTACATAGACTATTGCATTATTTAAATCGCCACCTTTAATAAGGTTGTTATCCAATAACATCTCTATTTCATGTAAAAAACTAAAGGTTCTGGCATTGGATATATCCTCTTTAAAATCCGCAACACTTTTAAGAGTGGCATTTTGTGTACCCAAAACTTTGGTACCAAAATCTACCATTGCTGTAATCTCGTAGTGGCTGCTAGGCATTAAAATAATTTCACTTCCGGACACTTCATCCTTATAAGTGATAATATTTTTTACAATATACTCCTCTATTTCTGCATCCTGTTCTTTGAGTCCGGCCTTTTCCAATGCTTCTACAAAAAACTTAGAAGAACCGTCCATAATAGGAGGTTCCGGAGCATCTAATTCAATACAAATATTGTCTATGTCCAAGCCTACAAGGGCTGCCAATACATGTTCACAAGTATGAATGCGTACGCCATTTTTTTCTAAATTGGTACCTCTTTGAGTATTTACCACATAATCGGCCTTGGCTTCTATAACAGGGCTGCCTTCCAAATCTGAGCGAGTAAACGCATACCCATAATTTTCAGGAGCAGGTTTAAACGTTAAATTCACTTCTTTACCCGTATGCAGGCCTACTCCGGAGAGTTTTACCTCTTTTTGAATTGTCTTTTGCTTTTGGCTCATTAAAAATTCTCTTTATAAGCTTTTATTTCTTTTTCTAATTGATGAATCTTATCATAAAGGGCCGTTAAATTTTTAAAATGCACATAAGATTTATTAAAATCTCCATAAGGCAATGCAGGGCTGCCCTGTACCATAGCATTGTCTTTTAAATCTCTTCCTATACCACTCTGAGCTTGTATTTTTACGTTATTACCTATTTTTACATGCCCTACTATTCCCACTTGGCCGCCTATCTGGCAGTTTTTGCCAATTTTAGTAGAACCGGCTATTCCGGTTTGGGCGGCTATTACGGTATTTTCGCCTATCTCTACATTGTGGGCTATCTGTATTTGGTTATCTAATTTTACCCCTTTTTTAATCAGGGTTGAACCTAACGTAGCCCTATCAATAGTAGTACCTGAACCTACATCTACATTATCTTGAAGGATAACATTGCCCGTTTGTGGCACTTTATCATAAATACCATTTTCATCAGGAACAAAACCAAAACCATCACTACCTATAATTACACCGGAATGCAGCACACAGTTTTTTCCAATAACCGATTCTGAATACACCTTTGCCCCGGCAAATAAAATGGTATTCTCTCCAATGCTTACATTATCACCGATGTAAACATTAGGGTAAATTTTTACGTTATCCCCTATTTTTGCATTCTCGCCTACATACGCAAATGCCCCAAGGTAAACGTTTTTACCCATAGTTGCAGAAGAACTGATAAAATTGGGATCTTCTTTGCCGGTTTTGTTTAGTTTTACCTGATTATAATACTCTAATAATTTAGAAAACGCTTTGTAAGAATCTTCCACTTTTATCAGTGTGGTTTTTATCTCCTTTTCAGGCATAAAAGATTTATTTACAATAGCTATTGAAGCATTTGTAGAATACAGAAAGGAGGTATATTTGGGATTGGACAAAAAAGTTAACGACCCTTTTTCACCCTCTTCAATTTTTGAAAGTTTATGAACTTCAGCAGCGGGATTACCAACTACTTCACCTTGAAGAATTTCAGAGATTTGTTTTGCAGTAAATTTCATTCTTGCAAAAATATAAAAAAATATAACACCTTAAGTTAGTTATTTATAGGTTACATTATTTTTTTCAATGTTAAGCCATCAATTTATCTAATTCGTTTTAGGAAAATAACGGTAATATTTTGTAACCGGCTTGGTTAATGCCATAATATTTAATTGGTCTGAAGCCTTGGCCAAATCTTTGATTTCGCCATTTTTATACAAAATTTTTATGGTATTTTGCTCTAAATCATAGGCCTGATTTTTTATAGTGCCATTATTTACAAAATAGGATAGTGATTCCTGAGACAAATTAAGCTCAGTTTTGATACGCTCTTCTTCCTTTTTTAAGAACCCTATGTCATATGGTTTATCTCTTATGATAATCTTTGGAAGCTTTCGCTCAATGATACTCACACACAAAGAGCGTAATATTTCGTCGCCGTGATGCTGCCATTGCTTCAAAGCCATAATGATGTCAAAATCATCAATTACAGCAAAATGATTCAAATGGTTACGCGTAAATTCGCCATGGTGATTTAGAAAAAACAAAAGTGCATCACTTGCCGGAAGAGCTACTCCGTCCATCACAAGTTCTTTAGCCCTTTTTAAAATACTAACTAATGTATAGTCAATCACTAAACCCGTTTTATGCAAATAAACCATCCAATACATTAGTCTTCTGGCCAATACAAATTTTTCTACGGAATAAATCCCCTTTTTTTCTACTACCAACTCATCATCTACCACATGCAACATGGTAATAATCCGTTCAGAATTAATATTACCTTCGTTTACACCGGTGTAAAAACTATCGCGTTTTAAATAATCTAATCGGTCTATGTCCAACTGTCCGGACACCAATTGATTACAGAATTTTCTATGGTACTCACCCTTTAACATTTTTATTGCAATACGGAGTTGCCCCTTATAAATGTCATCCAGTTCTTCCATAAATAACAAAGACAGCGATTCATGGTGTAAACTTTTAATAAGGCTGTTTTCCAATGTATGTGAAAACGGTCCGTGGCCAATGTCATGAAGCAAAATGGCTATCAAAAGGCCTTGTTCTTCGTCTTCGGAGATAAAAACATCTTTACTCTTTAAAATTCTTATGGTTTTTTGCATAAGATGCATACATCCCAAAGCGTGTTCAAAACGTGAATGATGAGCCCCGGGATATACGTAGTTAGACAAACCCATCTGAGCAATTCGCCGTAACCGCTGAAAATAAGGATGTTCTATAATATCAAAGATTAATTCATTGGGAATATGAATAAATCCGTAAATTGGGTCATTAAAAATTTTAAATTTGTTCATTCAAATTGATTATACTATTACTTACAAAAATATAAAGTTTAAAAATTAAAAGCACGATAATTAAAAAATGAATGCAATAAAGATACTTTGGGTAGATGACGAAATAGAACTGCTAAAGCCTCATTTACTTTTTTTAAAAAAGAAAAACTATATCGTAAAAACTTGTAATAATGGTGCGGAAGCCATTGAAAATGTAGAAGACGGAAACTTTGACGTCATATTTCTAGACGAAAACATGCCGGGCTTATCGGGTATTGAAACGCTCACAAAAATTAAGGCCAAAAAACCCCACATTCCGGTGGTGATGATTACCAAAAGTGAAGAAGAGTACATCATGGAAGAAGCCATTGGTTCAAAAATAGCAGATTATTTGATTAAACCTGTAAACCCTAATCAAATCCTGCTCAGCCTAAAAAAGAACCTTGACCATTCCAGATTGGTATCAGAAAAAACTACCATTAATTATCAGCAAGAATTTAGGAATATTACACTAGACTTGGCCATGGTATCTAATTACGAAGAATGGATTGCCTTGTATAAAAAACTTCTTCATTGGGAAATAGAGTTAGAGTCAATTGCAGACCCCGGTATGATAGAAATCTTGGAAAGCCAAAAAATTGAAGCAAATAGCCAATTTTTTAAATTTATCCAAAAAAATTATGAAAGTTGGTTTAACGGCGGCGAAAAGCCATTGCTGTCTCATGAGTTATTTAAAAATGTAATCGCTCCAAAATTAGATAAAAAAACAAATACTTTATTATTGGTTATTGACAACTTACGCTATGACCAATTGCGGGTACTGGAACCGGTAATTAACAACTATTACAAAAAACTGGACGAGATTTCTTTTTTTAGTATTTTACCCTCTGCAACACAATATGCCAGAAATGCGTTGTTCTCCGGATTAACGCCATTGCAAATGCAAAAACAACATCCGGATTTATGGAAAAATGACAATGACGAAGGTGGAAAAAACCTCTTTGAAGCAGCATTTTTAGAAGCCCAGTTAAAACGCTTAAAACTGGACATTTCGCATAGTTATCACAAAATTACCAACTTAGAAAAAGGACAAGAACTGGTTAAAAACTTTAAAGCAGAAAAAGACAACAATTTAATTGCAGTGGTTTATAATTTTGTGGACATGCTTTCCCATTCCAGAACAGAAATGGACATGATAAAAGAACTAGCTGCAGACGACAAAGCATATCGTTCCTTAACGCTGAGTTGGTTTAGAAATTCTGCTTTGTTGGAATTGATTATAAAAGCTCAGGAAAACGGCTTAAAGCTAATTATTACTACAGACCATGGCACCATAAACACCAAACGCCCCACAAAAGTAATAGGTGAAAAAGACATAAGTACCAATCTGCGATACAAAACCGGCAGAAGTTTGTCTTACAATGACAAAGAGGTATATGCCGTAACTGCTCCGGAAAAAATAGGCCTGCCTTCCATTCACATGAGCAGCTCTTTTATTTTTGCTAAAGAAGACTACTTTTTTGCATATCCAAACAACTATAACCACTATGTAAAATACTACAAAAACACCTATCAACACGGGGGAATATCATTAGAAGAAATGATTATTCCCTGTTTGATAATGGAACCCAAATAAGTATAGTTTATTCTGCTAAATCACAATTTAAAGAATGCCTGTTTACACATTTTTAAAAAAAATTGTTACAAATCTTTAAAAAAAACGTCATACTTATTGAACTTATGTTGACTTTTTCTATTTCCTAATGGATCAAATAATACCAAATCTAATATATAATGCTATATTGGATTTGGGTGTGAATTTTCACTTATACAAGGCAAAAAACGCAGACATAGCCTTAGCTATGGCGACATTAATTAAATTTTCTGTACCATTGGAAAACATACTCACATTAGAAAAACTGAATAAAAAATTTGGATTAGTTCATGCTGTTAACAATCTCTCTTTTTCCATACAAAAAGGGAATGTTTACGGAATATTAGGCCCAAACGGCAGTGGCAAATCCACAACACTGGGTATAGTGCTAAATGTTGTTAATAAAACTTCCGGCAATTTTAGTTGGTTTGGTGGTAAATTACCCACACACAAGGCATTAAAAAAAGTTGGAGCTATTATTGAACGTCCCAATTTCTACCCTTATATGACTGCAGCACAAAATTTAAAATTGGTCTGCAAAATAAAAGAAGTACCTACAAGCAAGGTTCCTGAAAAACTAAAAACAGTAGGTTTGTACGATAGGCAAAACAGCAAATTTAAAACCTATTCGCTGGGGATGAAACAGCGGCTGGCCATAGCCTCTGCCCTACTCAATGATCCGGAAATTTTAATTTTAGACGAACCCACCAATGGATTAGACCCACAAGGCATTCATGAAATAAGAGAAATCATCAGGAAAATAGCCAAAGAGGGTACTACCATTTTATTAGCTTCCCATCTACTTGATGAAGTAGAAAAAGTTTGCAGCCATGTGGTAGTACTTAGAAACGGTGTAAGCTTGTATTCCGGTACGGTAGAAGGTATGACCAAAATAAGAACCCACATAGAATTGAAAAGTGATGCTAATTTTGAGGATTTAAAAAAATTGCTTATTAAACATCACGGAATAGCGGCAGCATCAATAGAAGATGATATTGTGATAGCTGAACTTACGGAAGATATTGATACTAAAGAAATTAACCGTTACTTGTACGAGCAGGGCATTGTACTCTCGCATTTGGTTAAACGAAAACCAAGCCTTGAAAAACAATTTTTAACTTTGACTAACAACCATTAGTATTATGCTTAGATTGTTACAGATAGAATTTCTAAAACTAAGATACAGCAGGGCATCCCGGGTACTTATTCTTATTTATTTTGGACTGCTTACTTCCATAGCCCTGATTGCCGCCATTAAATTTGATATTGGTATTTTTAAGTTTCATTTGGCCGAACAAGGAATTTTTAATTTTCCTTATATCTGGCATTTTAATACGTATATCGCTGCTATTTTTAAGTTTTTTCTACTATTGGTAATTGTATCCATGATGTCCAATGAATACAGTTACAAGACCTTAAAGCAGAACTTAATAGACGGCCTGAGCAAAAAAGAATTTATTCTGTCAAAGTTTTACACAGTAGTGGTGCTGGCTACCATTTCTACTGTGTTTGTGTTTTTGGTTTCGCTAATTCTGGGGATAATCTATTCCGATTTTAATGAAACAGGCATAATATTTTCCGATCTAGATTACCTCATCGCTTTCTTTATAAAACTTACCGGATTTTTTTCCTTTGGGCTGTTTATGGGAGTATTGGTAAAACGTTCAGCTTTTGCAGTTGGTGGCATTGTAGTATGGTTTATTATTGAAAGCATTACAAAAGGCTTCTTGTTTTGGGGTTATAACAGCAATACAACATTAAAAAATGATGTCATTAGTGACCACGTGGCTGCAATCATGCAATTTTTTCCTTTGGAATCTATGGCCAATTTGATAAAACAACCCTTTACCCGGTTAAATGCGGTGCAGAGTATCGGAAAACAAGTAGGGCAGGATTTTGGCTATAACTATGCCGTGCAATTTCAGGATGTGATAATTGTATTAATTTGGACAGGGCTGTTTATATACGGAGCATATGCATTATTAAAAAAGCGAGATTTATAAGTTTGTTTGGGTGCCGAAATCTCAAAACAAAAATCCTGTTGTCAATGCTATATTGAGTATTTCTTAATTTTATTCATACTAATCTGAATTCGGTTAATCTTGTTTTCACAGAACGTATAGAATACTTTAGATTTGTACTTAAAAGCATGAAGAAATATCAAGATATTTCAAAGGTTTTTATGCCCGAAATCTCCTGATAATATCTCGATATTACTCGAAAATTTCATAAAATTTCTAATCAAAAATAAAGAAAGCTGTGGTCACAATATTAATCGAACTCAGGTTACTAATGTTTAGCATCATAATCAACCGGATAAACACAGGCTAATGCCAAGTCTAAATATATAATGCTATATTGGATTTGGTATTATTTACTTACCCAAAATAAATTGATGCATCCCATAAATTTATTGATTATTTAGATAATGGTTACCCCACCTTTTGTTTTAGAAGGGCAATATCCAAAACTTCTTTCATACTATCTACAAAATGAAACTTTAAGCCTTTTAAATATTGTTGGTCTATTTCGTCAATGTCCTTTTTGTTTTTTGAACTGAGAATAATCTCTTTGATATCGGCTCGTTTTGCAGCTAGTATTTTTTCTTTTATACCGCCTACCGGCAATACTTTTCCTCTAAGGGTAATTTCACCGGTCATAGCCAATTTTGCCTTTACTTTTCGCCTTGTAAATGTAGATACCAAAGAAGTGAGCATGGTTATTCCGGCACTGGGGCCATCTTTCGGGGTAGCTCCTTCGGGTACGTGAATATGCACATTGTTATTTTGTATATCTTCAGCTTTTATGCCAAATTCTTCGGCATTAGCCTTAATAAATTCCATGGCAATGGTGGCAGATTCTTTCATTACCTTACCCAAATTACCAGTAATAGACAGGTTCCCCTTGCCTTTTGAAACAATTGATTCTATGAATAAAATATCACCGCCCACGGCTGTCCAGGCCAGGCCGGTTACCACACCGGCAACTTCATTACCTTCGTATTTGTCTCTTTCTAATCGGTTCGGGCCCAATATTTTTATAATGTCGTCATTGCTTATTTTTACATTATACTCTTCCTCCATAGCAATAGATTTTGCCGCATACCGCACCACCTTAGCAATCATTTTGTCCAAGGTACGCACGCCGGATTCCCGGGTAAAGCCTTCAATAATTTTTTCTATTTGCCGCTTGCCCAGTTTCAGTTGTTTATTACTTAGCCCGTGAGCTTTTAATTGCTTAGGCAACAGGTGTTTTTTGGCTATTTCAATTTTTTCTTCCGTGATATAGCCCGATACTTTTATAATTTCCATCCTATCTCGCAATGCCCATGGAATATTGGACAAACTATTGGCCGTAGCTATAAAAAGCACTTTAGACAAGTCATAGCCCACCTCTAAATAGTTATCATAAAAAGCGGTATTCTGTTCCGGGTCTAATACTTCTAACATGGCCGATGAAGGGTCGCCATTATGACTACTTGTCAGTTTATCTATCTCATCCAAAACAAAAACCGGATTAGAAGATTTTGCTTTTTTTATGTTTTGTATTACTCTGCCGGGCATGGCTCCAATATAGGTTTTTCTATGCCCTCTTATTTCGGCTTCATCTCGCAATCCACCCAGAGACATCCTTACGTATTTTCTACCCAGTGCCTCGGCAATGGATTTTCCCAAAGAGGTTTTACCTACACCCGGTGGCCCGTAGAGGCAAATTATGGGCGACTTCATATCGCCTTTTAATTTTAGAACAGCCAAGTGTTCAATTATACGCCTTTTTACCTCTTTTAACCCAAAATGGTCTCTATCTAAAATTCTTTGAGCTCTTTTAAGGTCAAATTTATCCTTGGTATAGGCTTGCCATGGTAATTCTAACAGTAAATCCAGATAATTTCGCTGCACAGAATATTCCGCTACTTGCGGGTTCATGCGTTGGAGTCTGCCTAATTCTTTTTGGAATAATTCGCTCACTTCTTGTGGCCACTTTTTCTTCTTGGCTTTAGCCCGCATTTCTTCTAACTCTTCATCGTAAGAAATACCGCCCAGCTCTTCCTGAATGGTCTTTAGCTGCTGGTTTAAATAATATTCTCTCTGCTGCTGATCCATGTCTTCCCGGACTTTTGAATGGATGACATTTCTAAGTTCCAACCGTTGCAATTCCGCATCCATAAATTTTAAGGTGGAAAGAGCTCTCTGTTTTAAACTGTCCGTTTTGAGTAATTCCTGCTTTTCCGATACCGTTAAATTCATATTGGAAGACACAAAATTCACCAAAAATGAATTGCTTTGAATATTCTTTATGGCAAATGAGGCTTCAGAAGGCAGATTTGGATTTTCCTTAATGATTTTAAGGGCAATATCTTTTATAGATTCTATTATAGCCGTAAATTCCGAATCTTTTTTTCGAGGAATATCTTCTTTGAGTTCTTTGGCCAAGGCAGTAATATAGGGTTCTTCCTGAACAAATTCGCCCAACTCAAATCGCTTTTTACCTTGAATGACCACCATAGTATTGCCATCAGGCATTTTCAAAACCCTTAAAATTCTGGCCACAGTACCTATATCGTGTAAATCTTTTCTGGAAGGATTTTCTACCGCTTCCTTATTCTGAGCTACAACACCAATGGTTTTAGTGCCTTTATTGGCAGCTTTTATAAGTTTTATAGACTGATCCCTTCCGGCAGTAATAGGAATGACCACGCCGGGAAACAAAACCGTATTTCGCAGAGGCAAAATGGGTAATATTTCAGGAACTTCTTCCCGTTGAATTTCTTCTTCATCTTCAGGTGTCATTAAAGGAATTAATTCAGATTCTTCATCAATAATCTCTTGTAATGACATATTGTCAATATCTAAAAATTTTAGGTTATTCATAAGTATTTATCCGTCAATATGACATTTAACGTTTTTATTTGTCTAATAGTGTAAATATTTAAAGTTTACAATAGATTTATAAACAAACAGTTACACTCTAATCGTATATAATTTCATGTTATATATTCAATAGCTGTGCCAAAAGATTATTTACTACTCCTTCTGCTATTAAATGGATGGATTAAAAAATCCCGACAGTTCAACGATTAAACAAACAACCAAACAATGCCATGATTTCATTACATTTGCTCTCTAATAAGTTAATATGCGATTACACAGAAATTTAGTCTTTGCGGTGATAGATGCCCTTAATTTAATTTTTAACGAAGGGGAATATGCAGATAAGGTTGTGGCCAAAATCTTAAAACGAGACAAAAGATGGGGAGCCAGAGACCGTGCTTTTATAGCAGAAACAGTATATGACTGTGTCCGATGGCGAAGGCTATACAACGAAATTGCACAAACCAAAAATCATTTTACCAATGAAAACCTCTGGAAAATTTTTGCCGTTTGGGCTACATTAAAAGGGATACCATTACCCGACTGGAAGCACTTTGAAAATACACCAATAAGGAGAATAAAAGGCAGATTTGACAGTCTGCAAGATATTAGGGCTATAAAAGAATCTATTCCGGATTGGCTGGACAAACTGGGCGAAAAAGAATTGGGCAAGCAATGGCAAAAAGAACTCCACGCACTAAATCAACAAGCTAAGGTAGTACTGCGTGTAAACACACTTAAAATAACACCCCAAAAATTACAAGACCTACTTTGCGAAGAAGATATTTCAACTATCTTTCTCCCTGAGTATCCGGATGCTTTACAACTCACAGAACGAAAAAATGTATTCGCCACCAAAGGATTTAAAAACGGTTTATTTGAAGTACAAGATGCTTCCTCTCAATTGGTAGCCCCTTTTTTAAATGCAAAACCGGGCATGAGAATCATAGATGCCTGTGCAGGTGCCGGCGGCAAGAGCTTGCACCTAGCGGCTTTGATGAAAAATAAAGGCCAGATTATTGCGTTAGACATCTATGACAACAAGTTAAAAGAACTAAAACGAAGGGCAAAGAGAAACGGGGCTTTTAATATTGAAACCAGAACCATTACAGGCACAAAAACGATAAAGAAACTATACCATTCTGCAGACCGAGTGCTTATAGACGCTCCGTGTAGCGGCCTGGGTGTTTTAAAACGCAACCCTGATGCCAAATGGAAATTAACACCAGAATTTATTACGGAAGCACAACGCATACAGACTGAAATATTAACTAATTATGCCAAAATGGTAAAACCGGAGGGGGAATTAACCTATGCCACTTGTTCTATTTTACCATCGGAAAACCAACAGCAGGTAAAGAATTTTCTGACTGCCAATAAACCGTTTAGGCTAATAGATGAAAAAATTGTTTTACCATCCGTATCGGGATACGACGGATTTTATATGGCCCGATTACAAAAAATACAATAACTATGCAAAGAAAGAGTAATTTCATCATCATTCTATTAATATTTGTAAGCTTTCAAATCAGTTTTGGACAAGCTAAAGACAGTACAGATGTAGAGCAAAATAAAAACTACTATAAGATTACTATTGGCAAATCTGCCTATACAAAAAAACTATGGCAGGAGCCCTATCGCTATAAAAACAGAGATTACAAAACACTTAGTGTAGAAGTTACAGTAGAAAAACTGGTTTCAAAGAATATTGAATTTGATTTTGATTTATTCTGCCTTACTGATGAAGAAAACAAATGGCGGATACGGCCGGTAGCCATGTACTATTACCAAACTGATAAAAAGGTATATTTAGAACCCGCTGCCGATAACCGCAACTATAACAGTTTTGAAAATTATCCGTTAGAGGGCTACAGCGATATTGAGGCAGCTACCTACGAAAGCAAAAAATTGCTGTCAAAAAAACAAAATAATAAGACAGCAAACATTAAAGCTTTACCAAAACAAATATTAAAAAATGGTAAAACAACATATTACTTAGATTTTCCGGTTGTTTCCGGGTTCAAATACGGAAAAGTTTATTACAAAGATAAACCTACAGGGTTTGTGGCAAGGAAGTAGATGTGCCGGTATGCAACCTCCGAACTCCAATTTCTAATCTTTAATCGTGATTATTCCTGCCATTATTTTTGTAAGAGAAAAAAGCCATCTGTTTTTATAGAATACAACTGCATTTAACCCTTATTATCCCCCAATACAATCTGTTGCAACCTAAACAAAAAAAGGCAAGCTACCTACATCACACCGCTACGACCCGCTACCTTTGCTGCATTCCTGCCCTGGAGGATTCACAGGGAGCTGGTTGTGTAGGACTTGCCCGGTGCAAAAATACAATCCTTTTACTACTTTCCAAACGCATTATCAAAATTTTTCTGATAAGATTTTTCTGTAATTATAAGTTGCTACGGCGGAAATATCTATATTTGTTATTATATAATTTAAATACAATGGAGAATCAAACAAAATCGTCTAATAATATAGCTGTTAATTATGGAGTTTATCTGGGTGTGGCATCGGTAATTATAAGTTTAATCATTTATGCAATGGGCAAAACCTATGAGCAAAACTGGATTATAACGCTTATAAATATTCTTACAATTGTTGTCTTTGTTATTCTGGGTATAAAAAATTTTAAAGAAAATAATAATGGTTATTTAGTTTTGAGCCAAGGGCTAAAAACAGGCATAGCCGTTGCCTTGATTGGAGCAATAATCGGAATTATTTATATCCTCATTTTTGTTAATTTTATAGAACCGGGTTACACAGAAAATGTATTGGAAATTTCACGGCAAAAAATGATGGAAAACCCAAATCTTTCCGAAGAACAAATAGACAACGCCATTGAAATTCAAAAAAACTTTTCTTCACCTTGGTTTATTGCTGCCGTTGGCCTGTTATGGTCTCTATTTATTGGGTTTATAACCTCATTAATTGCTTCTTTGGTTATGCAACAAAAACCGGAATTATCTTAAAAATAATCAGCAAATTTTCTAATAACTTATGAATCTATCAGTAGTCATCCCGCTGCTTAACGAAGAAGAATCGCTAACAGAATTACACCAATGGCTTATAAAAGTAATAAAAGCAAATAATTACAGCTATGAAATACTTTTTATAGACGATGGCAGCACAGACAATTCATGGCAGGTTATCCAATCACTTTCTCAGAAAGACCCCAATGTTAAAGGTATAAAATTCCGAAAAAATTACGGTAAATCTCAGGCCTTAAACGCCGGATTTAAAATAGCCTGCGGCAATGTAGTCATAACCATGGATGCCGATTTACAAGATAGTCCGGACGAAATTCCCGAACTCTACAATCTTATCACAAAAAACAATTTAGATCTGGTATCAGGATGGAAGAAAAAACGATATGATTCTACTTTAAAGAAAAACATACCCTCTAAATTGTTTAATGCCGCTGCACGAAAAACTTCCGGTTTGCAATTACACGATTTTAATTGCGGCTTAAAGGCCTATAAAAACGCAGTAGTTAAAAGTATAGACGTATATGGCGAAATGCACCGTTATATTCCGGTATTGGCAAAGAATGAGGGTTTTACCAGAATAGACGAAAAAGTAGTTCAGCACCAGGCTCGTAAATATGGTACTACAAAATTTGGCATGGATCGTTTTATCAACGGTTTTTTAGACCTTATCACCATTTGGTTTTTGTCAAAATTCAGCAAACGGCCTATGCACCTGTTCGGTTTATTGGGTACCTTGGTTTTTATTATTGGCTTTTGTTTTGTCATATATCTTGGTATAGATAAAATTTTTATAAACCCCCGCGGAAGGCTGTTAGCAGACCGGCCACAATTCTACGCTTCTATTGTGGCTATGATTATAGGTACGCAATTATTTTTAGCAGGACTTATCGGCGAACTCATTTTAAGAAGCAATCCTAACAGAGAACGGTATAAAATAAGTAAAAAAGTAAATATATAATTAGCACCATTAATCTTTACAAGCATTAAAAATTTTTATTAAATTAGTAGCTCATTAAAATTGAAAATTCTATGAATACTGCTCAACTCATCACAAAAGCCCAACTTTGGTTAAACCCTCCATTTGACAATGAAACGCAAAAGAAAGTAAAAGCTTTAATAGATTCAGGCAATGCTGATTTTAAAGATAGTTTTTATAAAGATATGGAATTTGGCACCGGTGGTATGCGAGGCATTATGGGGGTTGGCACCAATAGAATTAATCAATATACGCTTGGCAGGGCTACGCAAGGTTTGGCCAATTACTTAAAAGAACAATATCCAGACACATCGGATTTAAAAGTTGTAATAGCCTATGATTGTAGGCATAACAGCAAAAAATTTTCAAAGGTAGTGGCAGATGTGCTTACGGCAAATGGCATTATCACCTACCTCTTTGATGATTTAAGAACCACGCCGGAATTGTCATTCAGCGTTAGACACCTGTCATGTAACGCCGGAATAGTCTTAACCGCTTCGCATAACCCTCCCGAATACAACGGTTACAAAGTTTACTGGAATGATGGTGGGCAGATAGTTCCTCCGCATGATAAAAACATTATTAATCACGTAAACAAAGTAGCTTTTGATGAAATAAACTTCAATGCTAATGACAAACTATTAAAAATAACAGGCAAAGAAGTGGACAAAGCCTTCCATGCAAAATCTGTAGAGAAAGGTACTTTTAATATTCCATACAGAGATAATCTAAAAATAGTATTTACCCCTATTCATGGTACTTCTATCATGTCAGTGCCTGAAGTGTTAAAACAGGCTGGCTTTTCTGATGTTCATGTTGTTAAAGAACAAAAAAAACCGGATGGCGGTTTCCCAACAGTAAAATCCCCCAATCCGGAAGAACCGGAAGCCCTAAAAATGGCTCTGGATTTAGCCAACAAAATAAAAGCTGATATTGTAATAGGCACAGATCCGGACTCAGACAGATTGGGTATTGCTGTAAGAGATTTGGATGAAAACTTAGTTTTGCTAAACGGTAATCAGACCATGGCCATTATGATTGAATTTTTATTAAAACAATGGCGTCAAATGGGTAAACTAAACGGACAACAATTCATAGGTACCACCATAGTTTCTACGCCTTTAATAAAAGATATAGCAAGCAGCTACAATGTGGAAGTTGCCGAAGTACTCACCGGTTTTAAATGGATAGCCAAAGCCATACGCGATAATGAAGGCAGTAAAGAATTTATAGGTGGTGGCGAAGAGAGTTTTGGATTTATGGTTGGAGATTTTATAAGAGACAAAGACGCTGTTACCGCTACCCTATTGGCTTGTGAAATTGCGGCTAATGCCAAAAATAACAATACTACGCTGTATAAGGAATTATTATTCTTATTTACCAAATACGGTTTCTATAAAGAACATCTTATCTCCATTGTAAAAAAAGGTATAGACGGAGCCGAACAAATAAAAAAGATGATGTCAGATTTACGCAATAATCCTTTAAAAGAAATAGATGGAGCAAAAGTAAAATACATATATGATTATGATAATTCAACACGCAAAAATTTACTCACCGGTAAACAAGCTCCGATAAATCTTCCAAAATCTAATGTGCTTATTTATGAAGCCGAAGACGGAACACGGTTAGCTGCCAGGCCCAGTGGCACGGAGCCTAAAATAAAATTCTATTTTAGCGTAAACTTACCGTTAGGAAAAATAGAAGACACTTTTACCGTAAACAAACTGCTAAACCAGAAAATTGACCGAATTATTGATCAGATGCAATTAAATTAATGAATTATTTAAAAAAAATACTTAGATATGCTTATCCTTATAAAATATACGGCTTATTAAATATAATTGCCAATATATTATATGCCCTTTTTAGTGCATTGTCCTTTATCGCTTTAATACCCATGCTAGATGTATTATTTGAGGCAGAAACCATTAAAATCACCCAAAAGCCAACTTATCAGGGCATTAGCCAAATCACAGACTACGGTAAAGATTATCTCAATTTTATTATTACAGACATTGCCGGTACAGATAGTACCAAAGCCCTACTGATAGTAATTGCACTGGTAATAACCTTATTTCTGCTTAAAAATATATTTAACTATCTCGCCATGTATTTTATTACTTTCCTCAGAAATGGCGTTTTACAAGATATAAGAAATGATTTGTACGATAAAACAATTAATCTGCCGCTTTCTTTCTTTTCCGAAAAACGAAAAGGCGATATCATGGCAAGAATAGGAACAGATGTATTGGAAATCCAGCATTCTTTTTTATCTATTTTAGAGTTGTTGTTCAGAGAGCCGCTTACCATTATATTTACCATTATATTTATGCTTACCATAAGTGTAAAACTCACCATTTTTGTCTTTATTTTTATTCCGGTATCAGGATTTTTAATCTCACTCATTGGCAAAAGCCTCAAAAAAAAATCGGATCGTGTACAACAGGAACAGGGCTATTTTTTGTCATTAATAGAAGAAACGCTAACCGGACTTAGAATTATAAAAGGCTTTAATGCAGAAGGGCTTTTTAATCAAAATTTCAGAGCATCCACAAATAGGTTTAGAAATTACTCTAACAACCTACTAAACCGTACCAATCTGGCCAGCCCTACCAGTGAATTTCTGGGAATTTTAGTTATAGGCATATTATTGTATTATGGCGGAATAATGGTGCTGAAAGAAGGCTCCTTAGACGGCAGTTCATTTATTGCCTATATGGGATTGGCTTATAATATCCTAACGCCTGCCAAAGCCATTTCCAAAGCCAGTTACAACATTAAAAAAGGCAATGCAGCGGCAGAAAGGGTATTGGAAATAATAGAAATGAAAAATCCATTAAAAGATGATAAAAATGCTACCTCAATAAATGGATTTGAAAAAGAAGTTAACTTTTCAAATATTTGGTTTAAATATGAAAAAGATTATGTACTCAAAGATTTTTCCATGATTCTGGCAAAAGGAGAATCGGTAGCCTTGGTAGGGCAATCAGGTAGCGGAAAGTCCACACTTGCCAACTTAATTACCCGATTTTATGACATTGACAAAGGAACTATAACCATTGATGGCACTGATATTAGAAAAGTTACCAAAAAATCTCTGAGAGCTCAGATTGGGATTGTTACCCAAGATGCCATTTTGTTTAATGACAGTGTAAGGAACAATGTTTTATTAGGCAATCCAGATGCTACGGAAGAAGAAATTATCCAAGCCCTAAAAGTAGCCAATGCTTATGAATTTGTATCGCAATTGCCACGAGGTATAGACACCAACATTGGCGATGCAGGGAATAAACTTTCCGGAGGCCAGAAACAGCGATTGAGTATAGCCAGAGCTGTATTAAAAAATCCACCCATTCTGGTTCTCGATGAAGCTACCTCTGCACTGGATACAGAATCAGAAAAACTGGTACAAACCGCATTAGAAAAAGTAATGCATAACCGTACTTCTCTGGTAATTGCCCATAGGCTTTCCACCATTCAAAGTGCAGATAAAATAATAGTTATGCACCAAGGTCAAATTGTAGAGCAAGGCAAACACGATAAACTTATGGCAAAGCGAGGAACGTATTATAAACTGGTAAGCATGCAATCTTTTACAACTGAGGAGTAAAGGTTGAATCCAACCTTTTCCATTTAAAATCTCTCCTTAAAACCAAAATTTTATATTTCTTAAATTTGAACCCATCACATCTAATAACCTGAGATATAAGTTCAATAAAAATATTTTTTGACAAAACTGAATTTGAAAAAGAATGATTAATTTTGACTCTTAATTAAAATGTAAAAAAATTAAAACTAACCTAAATAGTGAAATATGAATTCTGCTAAATCAACAAAAAAAATCAATATCTATTTTGTAACTATGGTTATTGCCTTAGGAGGCCTGCTATTTGGCTATGATACGGGTGTAATTAACGGTACACAATTTTATTTTTCCAAATATTTTGAATTAACAGGTGCTGCTAAAGGCTTTATAGTAAGTAGTGCACTTTTAGGGGCTTTGGCCGGTGCATTATCTGCAGGTATATTAAGTAAAGCCATTGGAAGGAAAAATTCCTTAATTATTGCAGCTTTATTATTTGTAATTTCTGCCTGGGGCTCAGGATTACCAGAATTTTTACCTGAATCTACTACTTTATTGGTAGTTTTTAGAATTATTGGTGGCATAGCCATAGGTATTGCCTCTATGAATGCTCCTATGTATATTGCAGAAATAGCTCCTGCAAAAAACAGAGGCAATTTGGTTACCTTTTATCAACTAGCTGTTGTAATTGGATTTTTTGTGGTGTTTTTAGCCACCTATTTTATTGGTTCAGGCTTAACACAAGAAGAAAATATTCAATTTGGATGGCGAACCATGTTTTGGTCAGAACTGGTACCTGCCGGCTTATTCTTATTACTGTTGTTTTTTATGCCAAAAAGCCCCAGATGGCTTATGTTAAAAGGCAGAGAAGAGGCTGCAACAAATATATTAACTCGTATTCACGGAGAAAAATCCGCTGATAAAGAGATTAAAGAAATCAGAGATTCTATAAAAAAAGAAAGCACGGAAGAAAAGGCATCCATTTTCAATAAATCATTATTCCCAATAGTTATAATTGGTACAGTTTTGTCCATTCTCCAACAGTTTACGGGAATAAACGCCGTATTGTACTATGGTGCGGATATTTTTGAACAAGCCCTCGGATTTGGGCAGGAAGACATTTTAGCCCAACAAATATTATTAGCCACAGTTAATTTGTTGTTTACATTTATTGCCATGTTTACAGTGGATAAATTGGGAAGAAAACCGCTATTAATTATTGGTGGATTTGGAATGCTCATCGGATTTTTAATGATGGGCTTCTCCTTATATCTTAGTGATTATTCTCATGTAAATTCTGCCGGATTACCCACCATTTCCTCTACCGAAGGTATCATTAGTTTAATAGGAGTGCTGCTTTTTATTGCAGCTTTTGCCATGTCTATGGGGCCAATTGTTTGGGTATTATTGGCCGTTGCCGCACAATGGTTGGCAAACTATGCAGTTTCACAGACTTTCCCTATGCTAGTGGAAAGTGATGCGAATAAATTAATTTCAGAAGGCGGAACATGGAATAACGCCTTGCCCTACTTTATATTTTCAGGTTTTATAATTTTTATCATATTTTTTGTTTGGAAGTATATCCCCGAAACCAAAGGCAAAACACTGGAAGAAATGGAAGCGGTAAAATAAGCTAGCTCCAAAAGGAAGTTGTATCAGTTGATACAACTTCCTTTTTGGAGTTAAAATAAAAGTATTTACCAATGTCTTCTACCCATCCTGTGATGTTTTCTGTGATTGCATTTTTTATGTCTCCTCCCAATGTCTTTGGGCATTTTTAAATACTTTTTAAATTGTTCTTCATTGAGGATTTTTTTAACTTCATTTTGATGGGCTATTTTGGCATCCATTTTTGCATTCAGCATATCAAATTTTCCTTCTTTTGAAATTTCTCTGCCATCAGATTCCCGATTTCCCATAGCCATTTGCTTTTTGTTTAAAAAATCGGTATTTACTGTTAGAAGCTTTTTATATTGATCTGAAGACAAATCTAAATGTAATTGCATTTTTTTGGTAAGTAAAGTAGCCCTTTGTTCCGGTGTAAATTGCTTACCCCGCCTTTCTTGTTGAGCTTTTTCCTGTGCAAAAGCCATTAATACAAAGAGGATAAGAACTCCTGATAAAATTATTTTTTTCAT
>PDQE01000049.1 GCA_002747735.1 Flavobacteriales bacterium
TGGTTTTGCCAAAAGTACAAACTCTAATGCGAACTACAAATGAAAAATCTATGAATGTTTTTAACAATTATTCTTTATGGTTAAATTCGTTTGCTATGGATAGTGAATTGTGCTCAAAGTCAAGCCGGGTTTGGTTTTTATAAGAAAAGTAGGCTTGGCTATCTACATTATCTGTAGTAATCTAATCATCTTTCTATTAACAAATGCCTATACCATTATTTTGCAGGTTTACTTTTTTTTATTGCCTCGTTAAAATGGTTCACTTTGCCAAATGAAGAAGTATCTTAACACAGGTTTGATGCCATAATTGTAATTATACCATTTCCACCTTAAAATTACTCAATAAAATGTGCCTTTTTATGCTATATTTCGTTGTAAAAATAAACTATAGCTACGGCTATACTTAATTTTTAAGCAGAATTGGTATTATACTGTGTTTATTCTAAAAATTCTCCGGCCATTAGGTCGGATTTTTCTATTTGCTTATCATTGGAAGTATTGTAAACTCTTAAAGATACGGGTTTAGGATGAGTTAAAATATGAGATTTTGATATTTGGCTTTAGAGCTAAAATTGAGACTGTAGAAATACTTTTATGGGTAGTCAGTTTTGAGAAATTTTTTATTTACGGGTTAACTATTTTACAAAAATTAGAGTAGCTTTGAACCATAAATATTTTTAGTATTCAAGATGCAACTAGAATGAACGATCAGACGGCTGTAAATAATTATTTTCAGGAAGAGTTGGATTTAAAAAATAGCCAGATAAATGCGAAGGCTCAGGAAGAATTTGACGCTTTTGTCCGGGTTTTGCGAAATGCCGGAATAGAAGTTATAGTAGTTGATGACAGTATTGAAAATGATACACCCGATTCTGTTTTTCCCAATAATTGGGTGTCTTTTCACGAAAATGGTATTGCTGCCATTTATCCTATGTTTGCCGAAAACAGAAGAGCTGAGCGGCGAGAAGATATATTTACAACGTTGGAAAATGCAGGCTTTAAAATTGATAATATAGTGGATTACACGGCTGCGGAAGAAGATGGCTTGTTTTTAGAAGGTACGGGCAGTTTAGTGTTAGACCGTGTAAACCGAAAAGCCTACTGTGCACTTTCGCCCAGAGCTGATGAGGAACTGGTGATTGAATTTTGTGAAGATTTTGAATACACTCCGGTAATTTTTACGGCATACCAATCGGTAAATGGCGAAAGGATGCCCATTTACCATACTAATGTAATGATGTGTCTGTCAGAAGATTTTGCGGTAATATGTTTGGATTGTATAGATGATAAAAAAGAAAGAAAAAATGTTGTAGATCATTTACAATCAGATGGAAAGGAGGTAATTTCTATTACCGAAGCACAGGTGCATGCTTTTGCCGGAAACATGTTGCAGTTAGTTGGTAAATCTGAGAAACGGTATCTGGTAATGAGTAAAACAGCCAAAGATGTATTAACATTACAACAAATTAATAAAATTAACAAATTCTGCGAGATTTTAAGTAGTGATATTCAAACCATAGAAGCCTGTGGCGGTGGTAGTGTCCGTTGTATGATGGCAGAGGTTTTTTTACCGAAAGAGAAGAACTGTTAGAACAAAGCGGATTATTTTTATTTTATCCTTACGCTGTCCGGCACCAATATTTTGTAATCCCCGCCGTTTCTAATTACATCTCGCACAATAGAGGACGAGATGTAGGAAGTGCTAGCGGAAGTGAGTAAAAACACAGTTTCTACAGCAGCCAGATTTCTATTGGTGTGAGCTATGGCTTTTTCAAATTCAAAGTCAGCCGGATTTCTAAGGCCTCTAAGTATAAACGGAACATCTATTTCTTTACAGAAGTCAACGGTTAAACCTTTATAGGTCATCACCTTTACTTTGGGAGTGTCCTTAAAAGCGTCTTGGATAAATTTCTTTCTTTCTTCTAAAGAAAACATGTATTTTTTTTCGGCATTTATGCCAATAGCAACGATTATTTCGTCAAAAAGTGTGATGCCACGGCTTATAATATCGTAGTGTCCTAATGTTAAAGGGTCAAAAGAGCCGGGGAATAATGCACGTTTCATAATACGTTTTTGGTAAAAGAAGTTTGCTAAATTACGAATAAATATGTAATCATTTTTTTTGTCTAATTTTCAGACCCCATTCGTACTCAAAAGTAGATACGGTTTCGCCATTTTCATCCATTCCGGTAGAGGTGAGCAAAACAGTTACGCCTTCTCCGGTGGATATTGTTTTTTTTATGGCATTGGCTATTCTACTACCATCATTACAAGTAAAATGTATTTTTCCTTTTGCTTTTTTGGTAAATATGCCGGATTGCTTTGTAACTAACATGGAAATATTTTGTTTACTTTTTTTAATCTGATACATTACCAAAATTCCTGTTGCCAATTCGGATGCCATTCCCTGAACTGCCCAGTACAAAGATTTAAATGGGTTCTGATTAATCCAGCGTTTTTTTACTGTGGCCACAGCTTCAGTTTCGCTAAAAGATTTTACCCGAACACCGGCAATATAGGCAGAAGGTATTTTATACAATAAAAACATGTTGAGATTTCTTACCGTAAACTTGGGCATCTTTAAAATTTTGGTAAATATAATACAATTAGCCTTAGCTGCTGTTTACCAGTTATTACGTTTTTTTAGATTGTTTATATGAGCATAATGATGCACACAATGCCAGGCATATTGTCCTATTGCTTCTGCTAAGGAAGTTTCTTTGTTGCCATGCGGATGTATAAAAGTATGTTGCAATTCATTGGCATTTAAACCTTTAAGTAGATACACCCATTTTGCATGTAAGGCTTTTAATAAATTTAATGATAAGCGTATCGGGGCACTTCTACTATCTGGTAGCTCTGCCCAACGATCCTCATAATACGGTTTTATAACCGGTTTTACTTCGGTTAAAGCCCATCTAAACCTTATATAACTGTTTAAATGGCTGTCGGCCAAATGATGTATCAGTTGCCGTACCGTCCAACCTTCCGGCCTGTAAGGTGTGTCTAACTGTTCTTCGCTAAGTCCGGAAACTATTTTTTTTAATTGCTTAGGAAAGCTTTCTATAATTTCAATCCATTTGCAAATATGTGAAGAAGTAATGGGTGAAGGGAGTTCTACTTTGCCAATCGGGTATTTGAGTTGTTCAATTTGAGCCGCGTCCAATTTTTATAAATTATATTAACACTTTGCGACAACTCTGCAAATATAATGATTAAATAAGATTAGTTTAAAGAAAATATTATTCTTGTAACTCAACTTCCAAATTAATGAGGTTGAGGCATTCTTGTTTTAGTTTTGGAAAAGTGTGAAGCAGAGATCTGTAAGTGGCTGCTGTTTCAGAATTGATATGTTGCTGAAAATGAAGAATAAAACTTTTTATATTTTCATTGGTAAATCTAATGTGGTTACCGTGCTTTATTTCGTAAGCTGCCAGTTGTTTTTGTAGATTGATTATAGTTTTTAAATTTTTGCTCAAATTGGTCGTCGGTTAATAGCTGGTGTTTTTCAGTCATGGTGTAATGGGGAAAACCCGTTTTAGCCCTTATGATTATTATCACTACTCATGATTTGTCATAAAGAGCATTCTTTTTAATCTAATGGTATTTTATTTAATTTTGTAACTTTCTAAATTATTTAGAATAGTTTGTTTATTCTGTTTTTTATTAAGCCCGTTTGTTCGGGCTAATAGAGTTTTGGAAATCCTATGTCTATCTCTTTACCACACCCAATGTAGCTTTTTGTCCGGTTCTGATATTCCAGTTTTTTTCCGCTAACAGGTCGCCATTATCGTCAAAAACTCTAATTTCTGCAGTATTAGGGCCCGAAAAACCTTCGTTTAAGGCTTCTATGTCCACGCGATTATAACCTTTCTCTAATTCAATAAAGATAACGTGGTATAAACCTTTTAGAGCTACATTAGAATTTGTTAATTTTTCATTGACATAAATTCTAATTCTGTCACCGTCTATCAAGCTATGGTCACGAACTTCTATTCTAACAGATTTTGAGGTGCTGTATAAAGTTCCTAAACTAAAATCAGAAGACATTTTTACATCACTCATGTCTTTACCGTTAAAATATCGTTTCTTCATCACATCACTGTCATCACGTTGTGACTTTTCGTCCATAAAGTTAACACTCTTCTGCTTGGGTTGGTTGAGTTTAGAGAAATATTTATCAACAGTTGACCGGAATCCCAGCAGGTAAATTTCTTTTGATTTAATATTTAGGATAGAACTGCCATTATTATCTGAAGCCAGCCCAATATTTAACGGAATGGTTCCCTTATCGTTGTCCAATGAAGAAATATTTAGCTTTATGGTGTCTTTTGCAGCATCAATTTGTCCGTTGACTAAAGTCAATACACTACATGTTAGGATTAGAGATAAAAATATGTTGATGTAAATTCTATTAATCATATCAATTAATCAGCAAATTTAATGCCGTTTTTTTTGTTATAAAAAAGAATCATAACAAGGTCAAAAATAACAAAAAAAGGATGTACTTATCTGTTAAATAATGCTAAAGTGCAAAATGGATTTGCTTTCTGTTGGTAAATTTATTTTAATTACTAAGAGTTTAGGCTAATTAATGTAATTTTGTTAATGATGTGAAATGTTAAATACTTCTTTAAGGAGTAAGCGTGAAGTTTTGGTAAAAGAGCATCTTTCATGTCTATTGATATTTTTAACCACATAATTTACCAGTTAAATAATATGTTTAAAAAAATTAGTTCCAATTGGGAAGTTTAAATTTATATAGTATTAATTTTGAGCAACTAAAAAAATAAATTATTATGACAACAATATTTTTAAAGGGCAATCCCGTAAAAACCAGTGGACATCTACCTAAGACGGGCAGTAAAGCACCTGATTTTGAATTGGTTAAGACGGATTTGTCTAAGGCAAAATTATCTGATTATAAAGGGTTTAAATTAATTTTGAATATCTTTCCAAGTATAGATACGGGTACTTGTGCTGCCTCTGTAAGGGCTTTTAATGAGAAGGCAGCAGGTATGGACAATACTAAGGTATTGTGCATAAGTAGGGATTTGCCTTTTGCTCATGCCCGTTTTTGTGGTGCAGAAGGACTAGCAAATGTAGAAAGCTTGTCTGATTTTGCCACCGGAATGTTTGGCAAAGACTATGGATTGCAAATTATAGATGGCCCTTTGGCTCATTTAAATTCACGAGTGGTTATGGTACTGGATGAAGACGGTAAAATTGTATATTCAGAACAAGTATCAGAAATTGTAGATGAACCCAATTACGAAGCAGCCTTAGCCGCAGTCTCTGAAATTTAATGTTGTGAATAAGCCAAAACGAAATGTTTTTGCCGAAAGGCTACTCAGCTTGGTTTTTGTGTGCAAAGGGATATGGCATTTATTGCGATCAGAGCATAGTATAATAATTCAGACCATAATAGGTGTAGCTGTTACTTTGGCCGGATTTTGGTTTCAAATATCACCTGTAGAATGGATGATTCAAACCTTGGCTATTGGTTTGGTATTGGGTGTGGAAGCCATGAATACAGCTGTAGAAAAAATGGCTGATTTTATTCATCCGGAATATCATAAAAAAATAGGTATTATTAAAGATATTTCTGCTGCAGCCGTTGGTTTTGTTGCCATATCGGCTGTGGTGGTTAGTCTTATTATTTATTTGCCAAAGATTTTATAATTACAAATTTTAAATTTAAAAGCCTACTCTCTCAAATTTATGTATTTTTGCTCATTACTATCAATTATTAATGGCAACAAAGAAGAAAAAGAAAAGAACAACTAAGGCCGGCAAACAGAACAAATTAATTGCTTTCTTTAAAAATAAACAAACCCATCTTGTGTTTGGCTTGTTTTTAATGGTTTTTGCTGTATTTTTACTTATATCCTTTATCTCTTTTTTATCAGCGTGGAAAGCGGATCAGAGTCAACTGTATTTATTTTCCGAACGGTTGGTGGAAACAAAGAATCTGTTGGGTAAGATAGGGGCATATCTCAGCCACTTTTTTATTTACCGTGGGTTTGGCCTTTCTGCTTTTTTACTGCCTTTTTTATTGTTTTTTACGGGATTAACAATTGTCTTAAATACTACGTTTAGGCCGGTTCGGCGAGCGTGGTTTTGGGCTACTTTAGTTGCTGTATGGGCTGCTGTAGCCATAGCATTTTTGTTTGACGATGCTTCACTTTACAGTGGTGTTATCGGTTATGAACTTAATGATTATTTACAGGATTTTATCGGAAAAACCGGGATATTTTTGATATTGTTGTTTTCCTTATTGGCAATGGTTATAGTATATTTTAAAATCACCACAGACAATATTAAGGCTGCTGTACCCAAAAAATCCTCAAATAGAAACAAAGGAATAGACGATGTAACGGATGAGGGATACATATCTGAAACCATTCCGGAAAAACCGGAATCGGAATTAGAACTATCAGTAAAGAAAAAAAAGGATGCTAAAAAGCCGAAAAATAAACCAATAGTAGATGTAAAATTAGTAAATAACGAAGCCCAAAAAGAAAAAGAAAGCGTAAAAATAGAAGTAGAAAAAACTTTTGAGGAAGACCATCTGGTGGAAAATCTTTCCAACGAACTGGTAGATAATTTTGGTGAATTTGACCCTACTCTGGAATTGCCCAATTACAAATTTCCTACTTTGGATCTTTTAAAGGAATACGACAATGAGAATATAAAGATAGATCAGGAAGAGTTAGAGGTAAACAAAGACAAAATTGTTGAGACGTTAAGCAATTATAAAATAGGAATAGCAACTATAAAAGCAACGATAGGGCCTACGGTAACATTATACGAAATAGTTCCTGAGGCTGGAGTTCGGATTTCAAAAATTAAAAATTTGGAAGATGATATTGCGTTGTCTCTGGCCGCTTTGGGCATTAGGATAATAGCCCCTATTCCCGGCAGGGGTACCATTGGAATAGAAGTTCCCAATAAACATGCTACCGTGGTTTCTATGAAATCTGTTTTATCTACGCAAAAATTTCAAAATGCCGATATGCAATTGCCATTGGCATTGGGCAAAACCATATCTAACGAAACTTTTGTAATTGACTTGGCAAAAATGCCCCACTTACTTATGGCAGGTGCTACCGGACAGGGAAAATCAGTAGGTTTAAATGCGGTGCTTACCTCTCTGCTATACAAAAAACATCCGGCGGAAGTAAAGTTTGTGTTGGTTGACCCTAAAAAGGTAGAATTAACATTATTCAATAAAATAGAACGACATTATCTGGCCAAACTACCAGATGTTGAAGAAGCTATTATTACCGATACCAAAAGTGTAATTAATACGTTGAATTCGTTATGTATAGAAATGGATGATAGGTATAATCTACTAAAAGAAGCCTACGTAAGAAACATTAAGGAATACAACAAAAAATTTAAAGCCAGAAAACTTAATCCGGAAAACGGGCATAAGTTTTTGCCTTATATTATCTTAGTGATTGATGAATTTGCTGATTTAATTATGACAGCCGGTAAAGAAATTGAAGGCCCTATTGCTCGTTTAGCACAGTTGGCAAGAGCCGTAGGTATACACCTTATTGTAGCTACACAAAGGCCTTCTGTGAATGTAATAACAGGAATTATTAAAGCCAATTTTCCGGTTAGAGTGGCATTTAGGGTAACTTCAAAGATAGATTCAAGAACTATATTAGATACCCAAGGGGCGGATCAACTCATTGGTAAAGGAGATATGTTAATCTCTACAGGAAATGACATTACCCGCCTGCAATGTGCTTTTGTGGACACTCCGGAAGTGGATAGAATTACAGACTTTATAGGTTCGCAAAGGGCATATCCCAGTGCTCATATTTTACCGGAATATGAAAGTGACGAAAACGGCACAAGTATTGATGTTGATTTAGAAGACAGAGATGAATTGTTTGAAGATGCTGCACATGTTATTGTAGTTGCTCAGCAGGGTTCGGCATCTTTATTGCAAAGAAAATTAAAATTGGGTTACAATCGTGCCGGAAGAATTATAGACCAGTTAGAAGCAGCCGGTGTGGTGGGCCCTTTTGAAGGTAGTAAAGCCAGACAAGTTTTAGTACCGGATATTATGGCTTTGGAAGAGTTATTAAAAAATGAACAAATAAATTAAAAAATAAAGAATATGAACAAATTGTTATACGTAGTAATGCTATTAGTAGGTGCAATTGGCTTTGCACAGAATGATGCAAAAGCGGAAAAACTTTTAGACGAGGTAACACAGAAGATAAATGGTTATGATAATATTTATATAGACTTTACCTATGTGTTAGAAAATACAGAGGAAAATATAAAGCAGGAAACACGCGGCGATGTTACTTTAAAAGGCGATTTGTACCATGTAAATTTTCTGGGTACAAAACAAATTTTTGACGGTAAAAATACTTATACCATAATTACCGAAGATCAGGAAGTAAACATAACCAATGCTCAGGAAAATGAAGAAGAAACCTTAACGCCTTCTAAATTTTTTACTTTTTATAAAAACGGTTTTACCTATAAATGGGATAAATTAGAAAATATGAATGGCAGAAAAATTCAATATGTAAAATTATTGCCTATTGATAGCGATTCTGATATAAAACATATTTTACTGGGTGTAGATGTAAATACCAGACATATATATAAACTGATAGAGACTGGTAATAATAACACCACCACCACTTTAACGGTGGCTGAGTTTAAGCCTAATGAAACAATCTCCAGTCAGCTTTTCTCTTTTGATGAACCTAAATATAAGGCTCAAGGCTATTTGATAAACAGATTATAAATTTTACATAACGTTGTAAACTAAAAATGGCTCTTAGGTGAAAATATTAACCAGATATATCCTCAAAAGCTTTTTAGTTCCTTTTCTGGCTACATTTATTATTATTCTCTTTGTACTGGTAATGCAAATGCTTTGGTTACAGTTTGATAGAATAGCCGGTAAAGGAATAGGAGTGGGGCATATTTTGCAGTTTTTGGGCTATATTGCTCAAATGCAGGTTCCGCTGGCTTTGCCCATTGCCATTTTATTGTCCTCTATCATGACCCTAGGGAATTTTGGTGAAAATTATGAATTTGCGGCCATAAAATCTGCCGGTATTTCCTTACAGCGATTTATTAAACCATTGGTTATTTTAATGGTGGCTCTTAGTCTTTTGAACTTTCTGTTTTTAAATTACGCTTTTCCCAGAGCAGCATTTAAATTTAAAAACATGCTTAGCGACTTAAAAAAAACCGAGCCTGCACTAGCCTTGGTGCCGGGCACTTTTAATTCAGAAATACCGGGATACAGCATTAAATTTGATGAGAAATACGGCAAAGATGAAAACCTCTTAAAAAACGTATTAATTTACTACGATTTAGATAAAAGACAGGCCAATGTAAAGGTAATTACTGCCGAAAACGGTGAAATTACTTCCGAAAAAGGCAGTAGGTATATGTCGTTAATCTTGAATAATGGCTATCATTTTGAGGAATTACCGGAAAATAGTTTTAATTATAATAAAGGCATGAAAATGCCCGGAACTAAATCCCATTTTGACCAATATCACATAAATATAGATGTGTCTAAAATGAGTAATATAAATTCTCGGGAATACAAAGAAGACCGTGAAATGCTCAGTTTAAGGCAATTGGAATACTTTTCTGATTCGCTATCGCCGCCTTACTCAGAATATGTAAAAAACAAGGCCAAATCTTTCCTGATTCGGTCTGCCATAAAAGACAGTTTGTTAGATACATTGGCTAATAAGTATAGAAAAGAAAATATTTTGGATAATTATAACAAGAATGAAAAAATTATTGTCCTTAATAATGCTTCAAATAATATAAAACGTACCATAGACGATATAGAGGGATTTGACGGAACATTAAAAAACAAACAAAAGATGATTAATGTTTACGATACCGAAATACATAGGCGATTGGCTTTTTCACTGGCTTGTGTCGTTTTGTTTTTTATAGGGGCACCCTTAGGTTCCATCATCAGGAAAGGTGGTTTTGGGTTCCCTATGGTTATGGCCATTGTAATCTTTGTAATTTACTTTTTTATGTCTACATTGGGCAGAAATATGGCCTATGCTGGTACGGTAAGCCCGGCTTTGGGCGGTTGGTTAGCTACCATTATTTTATTACCTCTTGGTATTTTGTTAACTTTACGGGTAACTAAGGACAAAGGCATGTTTAATATAGATATGTTTTTACAACCCGTTATCAGATTTTTTGATAATTTTTTTAAAAAGAAACCTAATAAAATAAGCGTATAATGCTTACAACAAAAGAAAAATCCATTCAATTAAATACCATAAAAGAAGCTATTGCGGATATTAAAAAAGGCAAGATAGTTATAGTGGTAGATGATGAAGATCGGGAAAATGAAGGCGATTTTATAGCTGCTGCCGAGATGGTTACGCCGGAGATGATAAATTTTATGTCTAGTCAAGGTAGGGGGCTTATCTGTGTGCCGTTGATGGATGAGCGATGTGAAAAACTGGGTTTGGAAATGATGGTACGGAACAATACAGTACTGCATCAGACTCAATTTACCGTTTCCGTAGATTTAATAGGTAATGGCTGTACCACGGGTATTTCCGTTCAGGACAGATCAAAAACTATAAAGGCTCTTGTAGATGAAAAAACAAAACCTCACAATCTGGGTCGTCCGGGCCATATATTTCCGCTAAAGGCAAAAAATGGCGGTGTTTTAAGAAGGACAGGCCATACTGAAGCTGCCGTGGACTTGGCCAGACTGGCCGGTTTGAAACCTGCAGGAATTCTTGTGGAAATCCTCAATGAAGACGGCTCTATGGCTCGTTTGCCGCAATTGGTGGAGGTAGCTAAAAAACATGACTTAAAAATAATTTCTATTGAAGATTTGGTGGCGTATAGAATGCTACATGATTCCTTAATTAAAAAGGTGGAAGATTTTGAATTGAAATCACGTTTTGGTTCTTTTAGGCTCAGGGCATACAAGCAAACCACTAATAATCAGGTGCATATTGCATTAACTAAGGGTGTGTGGAGTGATGATGAACCTGTTTTGGTAAGAGTAAACTCTACTTTGATAAACAATGACATTATCCGTTTGCTTACTACAAAACCAGATGACTCTTTTAGCCGAATGTTTAAATTAATTAATGATGCGGGAAAAGGAGTTATTGTTTTTATCAATCAGGAAAATCAATCTTTTAATTTAATAAATCGACTTCATTTAATAAAGAACCTGCAGGAGGAACGTAAAACAGAAGTGCCAAAAATAGAAATAGACGAAAAAGATTTTGGGATAGGAGCTCAAATTCTACATGATTTGGGTATTTCCAAATTGCGAATTATCACCAATGACACCCAGCTAAAAAAGCGAGTGGGTATTATTGGTTATGGGTTAGAGATTGTGGACAATGTGGGGTGCTGAGTTGGCAATTTGGGTTGTGGTTCAACATATCAATAGGTTAAATATTGTGTAAAGTACGTGCTATAGGTGTTTTGTTTTGTGTTTTTTTAATGAAGTGATAATTAATTTCTATGTCCTATAATCGTAATTTTCCCTAATTTCGCAACCGTGCAATTTTGGCGAAAAATATTATATCCTTTCTCTCTAATTTACGGGGAAATTACCACGCTTCGGAATCGGTTGTATAACCGGAAAATCTTAAAATCCACTGGTTTTGACATTCCGATAATAACTGTGGGTAACCTTAGTGTTGGAGGTACCGGTAAAACACCGCAAATTGAATATCTTATCCGGTTATTGTCTGATAAATGTAAAGTGGCTGTCCTTAGCAGGGGTTACAAACGCAGTTCAAGCGGATTTATTATTGCTGATAAAAACAGCTCTGCAAAAACCGTAGGGGATGAACCGCTACAATACTTTAAAAAATTCCAAAACATTATTGTTGCTGTAGATGCGGATAGGGTAAACGGGATTACAAACTTATTGGCATTAGCCTCCAAACCGGATGTAATCTTATTAGACGATGCTTTTCAGCACAGAAAAGTAAAGTCCGGCTTAAATATTTTACTTACACAATACGGTCAGCTTTATAGTGATGATACCGTCTTGCCGACAGGAAATCTACGAGAGAAAAAATCAGGTGCAGACAGGGCGGAAGTAGTTGTAGTTACCAAATGTCCTGATGAACTATCGGAAATGCAACAGTTTACAATTGCACAACAATTGCAGATAAAAAATTACCAAACACTATTTTTTTCTAAAATTGTTTATGTCGATAAAATAATAGGTAAAAAGGATACTATTGAAGTAAATAAATTAAAAAAATACAATGTTTTATTGGTTACCGGAATTGCCAAAACCAATCCGCTTACCGATTATTTAACCAAAATTGATGTAGATTTTAAGCATCTAAAATTTGCTGACCATTATGTATTTAAAGAAAAAGATTTTAAGGCCGTAGAAACAGCCTACAAAAGATTAAAAGGTGATAAGAAAATTATATTAACCACGGAAAAAGATTATGTGAGAAGTTTTGAAGAAAGTAATTTACCCATCTTTTATCTTCCTATTAAGACAGAATTTATAGATCATCAATCAGATTTTGACAAAATAATTTTAAACTATGTGGAACAAAGTACAAGAAACCGTTAACTTTCTACAAAATAAGGGATTTTTAAACATAGATTTTGCCATTGTTTTAGGTAGTGGATTAGGTGGGTTAACGGATGATATAGCGGTAGAAAAGGAATTGGAATACAGAGATATTCCTAATTTTCCCACAACTTCCGTATCCGGACATAAAGGTAAATTGATTTTGGGTAAACTTTCCAGTAAAAGAGTAGTAGTTATGCAGGGCAGGTTTCATTATTATGAGGGTTGGTCTATGCAAAAGGTTACTTTTCCCATAAGGGTTTTTAATTTTCTGGAAATAAAAAAATTAATTGTATCCAATGCTTCCGGCGGGGTAAATCCCAATTTTTCCGTGGGCGATATTATGGTAATTACAGATCATATAAATTTAATGCCTGAACATCCTCTCCGGGGCAAATACGATAAAAAATTTGGTCCAAGGTTTGTAGATATGCACGAACCGTATAACAGAAAAATGATAGCACAATTAAGAACAACAGCAAAAAATCTAAAGATTGATATAAAAGAAGGAGTTTATCTCGCTTTACAAGGCCCTACTTTTGAGACCCCTGCTGAATACAATATGATACGGTCTTTGGGAGCCGATGCCGTAGGAATGAGTACCGTTCCGGAAGTGATAGTAGCCAGGCAAATGGATATGGATTGTTTAGGAATATCTGTAATTACTGATTTGGGCGGAGCAGATAATATACAGCCGGTTTCTCATGCCGAGGTGCAAAAAGTAGCCTATGCCTCTGGTAAGAAAATGACCAAAATGGTGGCCGCCTTTTTGGCAAATTACTAATGTTTAAACTAAATAGAAAAAGCCGCTAATACTTAAGTACAGCGGCTTTTTTTGTTGAACTTATTTTTCTAAGAAAACAATTTTTCCATTTTTTCTTGTTCTTCTTCGGCTAACTTTGAATCTACTAAAATTCTACCACTGTGTTCGTCTGTGGTGATTTTTTTTCGGGTAGCTATTTCCGCAATTTGCTGTGGCGGAATGGTAAAGAAAGAACCTCCGGAGGCACCTCTTTCAATAGGAACAACGGCTAATCCGTTCTTTACTTTTAAACGAATTCTGGTATAGGCATTTAACAGCCGTTCGTCTATGGATTTGCTAAATTCCTCCCGTTTTTTGTGCAACATTTTTTCTTCTTTTTCAGTCTCGGCAAGAATGGCATCCAACTCTTTTCGCTTGTGTTTTAAATGGTTTTCTTTTTCTTTTAATTGTTCTTTAGCTGCGTCAATTATTTCGTTTTTTTGTTCAATCTTAACCTTAAATTCTTTGATGTGCTTTTCAGCTAATTGCACTTCTAAATCTTGATATTCTATTTCTTTACTCAAAGAGTCAAACTCTCGGTTGTTTCTTACATTTTTTTGCTGGGTAGTGTATTTTTTTATGGCTGTCTTAGCATCTTCAATAGTGTTTTTTCTATTTTTAATGCTAGTTTCCAAATTTTCAATATCATTGTTAAAATTGGCTATTCTGGTATTTAACCCCTCAATTTCATCTTCTAAGTCTTCTACCTCTAAGGGTAGTTCGCCACGCGTATTTTTAATTTCGTCAATTCTGGAGTCAATTAACTGCAAATCATACAATGCTCTTAGCTTTTCTTCTACGGTTAATTCTTGTTTTGCCATGTCTTTTTAAATATAATAATGAATTGGATTTGTTGTTGTTTTTGATAAAACGACTGCAAAATTACGGAATTTTTTTGTAAGATAGTCCGTTAGTAGGTTTTTTGTGAATTGTTCACTCTCAAAATGGCCAATATCAGCCAGTACAATAGTGCCTTCGGCTTTAAAAAAGTCGTGATATTTAAAATCAGCAGAGATATAAATGTCTGCTCCTAAATGCTTTGCGGCATCTATCGCAAAGCTCCCTGAGCCCCCTAATACAGCTACCTTTTTTATCTTTTTACCCAATAATTTTGAGTGCCTTATGCTTTTCAGGTTAAATTTTTCTTTTAAGTTGGCCATAAATTCCAATTCTTCTGCGGCGTTAGTCAATTCCCCTATTATCCCCATCCCTATATTTTGATGTATATTGTCAGTGGTAACCAAATCATAAGCCACTTCCTCGTATGGATGGCTGTCAAACAAAGCTTTTAAGACCTTATTTTCTAAATGCTTTTCAAAAACCACGCTAATGTATGTTTCACTTTCTTGTTGCAAAACCCCTCTTTTACCTACGGTGGGATTAGCTGCTTCATTTCCTAAAAAAGTGCCTAAGCCTTTTAAATTATAGCTACAGTGGTTATAGTTGCCAATAGCTCCCGCTCCTGCTTTAAAAAGGGCACGCCTTACAGTATCGGCTTTTTTATTGGGTACGTAAGTGGTTAGTTTTTTTATTAATCCGGATTTTGGAAGCAACACACTTCTGTTTTGTAGCCCCAACTTATCGGCCATTGCTGCCGCCACGCCTTTAGAGCTATTATC
>PDQE01000050.1 GCA_002747735.1 Flavobacteriales bacterium
CTCCTCGTAATATCTCAATATTACTCGAAAATTTCATAAAATTTCTAATCAAAAATAAAGAAAGCTGTGGTCACAATATTAATCGAATTCAGGTTTTAACATCAGTTTGTTTTATATCTTTGCACATAAAATATCATGCTTAATACATCTGTTAAACACATATTTTTTGATTTAGACCACACCCTCTGGGACTTTGAACATAATTCTGCCCAAACCTTTTCACATATCTTTAAAACAGCAAATGTTACAGTAGATTTATCAAGATTTTTAGACACATATAAACCCATTAATCTAAGGTATTGGAAATTGTACAGAGAAGAAAAGATAACCAAACCTTTGTTGCGTTATAAACGCCTAAAAGATACTTTTAACACTTTAAATTATTCCATTTCGGATGATTTAATCAATCATCTGGCGGAGATTTACATAGACAACCTGGCCAATTACAACCAACTGTTTACAGATGCCGTGAGTATTTTGGATTATTTAAAACCCAAGTATGCACTTCATATCATTACCAATGGTTTTGAAGAAATTCAGGTTAAAAAGATGAAAAATTCAGGGATACTGCACTATTTTACGTGTATAACCACCTCAGAATGTGTAGGTGTTAAAAAACCCAATCCAAAAATTTTTAATCATGCTTTAGCCATGGCTAAAGCAAAACCCGAAAACAGTTTAATGGTAGGCGACAGTTTAGAAGCAGATATATATGGTGCTGAAAAAGTAGGTATGCAAACCATTCACTTTAACTGTCACAACGAAGAAGTATCGAGTGGGCAAATTTCTATAAATCACCTTAAAGAATTAAAGCAATATCTGTAGTTATTCGGCGAGTAATTGATTAAATATTTTCTTAGATTTTTTACTGTCCCAATCAGCCGCCCCCACTTTTTCTATTACTATATTGCCCCTCTTATCTATTACATAGGTTACCGGAATGCTATTAGTGGTATTCAATTCCACAGGTGGGTTACTCATCATGTTATAAGTAGGCAAATTATAATTATTATCCGAAAAAAACTGATTTACTGTTTCTTTCTTATCTGTAGTTATAAACAAAAAAGCAACATCATCTTTATATGTATTGTACAAATTTTGAAGCATGGGCATTTCTGCAATACAAGGCGGGCACCAAGTAGCCCAATAGTTTACCAAAACCACCTTACCTTTTAGTTCTGATAGATTTATATCTTTGGTATTCAAGCCTTTTAAAGCCATATTATAATCAGATAAAACAGCCCTGTTTTCTACCTCCTCTAAAGAAGGGGAAAACGCAATTAACCGAAGTATAAAACTTTTTGTAGGAGTATGAAAAAGCAATAAAGCAATTAAAACTAAAAATATAATATTACTGATAGTACTTCTATTAATTTTCACACGTTTAAATTTTAGTAATTACATTGATTATTAGTTAATTATAAAATTGAGGACGTCTGTAACCACTACGTTCTCACATTAAAAATTTTATTAGCGATAAATAACCTCGAAAGGATTTTAAAACCCTTTCGAGGTTAGAAAAAGCCATAAGCCGGATTCTGTGTTTAAACTTATCATTTATCTGCGATCTACATTACTGCATATCTGTAGCTGCCTACCCCTTGGCATTGTGTGCGTAACACTATTTCAAAAAAATTGAAGCACCAATATACGTGGCATTGCACCTCATAGAGTTTACCTGATTTCACTACAGCCTAACTGTACATACTTTCTGTTGCACTAGTCCTATCCCGTAAAAACGAAATGACGGATGTTATCCGCTATGATTACGCTATGGTGTCCGGACTTTCCTCACTGCTCAAAAAAGAACAGAGCGATAAGTTGGCTTTTTCTTTTTTACTATCTACAAAAATAGTGCATTTTTTAACATTTTGACCTGAATTATTTATATGGGGCGTACGATATTGTTCATTTTTTTCATGGATAAAAAAACGAACCAAAAAAAATCCCACTCTCTTTTTAAAGAAAGCGGGAAAATTGCTATGAAAAAGAAATATCACTGGTAATTGCATACGCAGCAATACAATTTAAAAACGCTATCCGGTTTGTTTTATTGTCAGCGATAATGTTAAATTTTTTTTTAACATTTATTAACCACCACCAAAAATAAGAACATCAATAAATCAATATTTTATGACAAAAAAACCCACTCTAAGTTTAGAGTGGGAAAATTGCTATGAAAAAGAAAAAGTTGTTGAATGGTTTATTCAACCCTACAAATATATAAATTTTTTAATCAAAACAACACGTCATTAACAGAAATTTACCAGAATCTGTAAAATTTTACGAAAACATGTCTTTTACTTTCTCAAAAAATGATTTTTCATTTGATGCCGGATCTGGGGTAAAATGGCCATCGTCCATCATCTGTTCAAAGAATAACCTTTGCTCTTTGGACAAACTCTGTGGTGTCCACACGTTTACATGAATAAGCAAATCGCCTTTACCATAACCTTCTAAACTAGACAAGCCTTTGCCTCGTAACCTTAATATTTTTCCTGACTGGGTACCGGCATCTATTTTTATTTTTACCTTTCCGGTAAGTGTATCTATTTGCTTACTTGTACCAAGAACTGCTTCCGGATAGCTGATATACATATCATAGTGGAGATTATTACCTTCTCTTTTCAGCGTTTCGTGCGGTAGTTCTTGAATAACTACCAATAAATCTCCTGAAATACTGTTACCGGGTGCTTCATTTCCTTTTCCGGCTACCTTTAGCTGGACACCTTCTACCACACCAGCCGGAATTTTTATAGATACATTTTCTTCTTTTTGAATCAACCCTTGGGCATTAGTACCGGCCGGTCTATGGTCAATTATTTCACCGGCACCATGGCAACTGGGGCATTTAGTTGCCGTTTGCATCCTACCCAAAATAGTATTGGTTATTTTAGTAATCTGGCCTTGTCCGTTACAGGTACTACAAGTCTTATAGGTAACACCTTTGGCCTGTACCATCCTTTTAACCTTTACTTTTTTCTCAACACCATTTACTATCTCCTCCAAGGTAAGTTTTACCCTAATTCTAAGGTTACTGCCTTTGACCCTAACAACACCGTGGCCACCGCCAAATCCTGAAAAACCACCACCAAAAGCTCCTCCAAAAATATCTCCAAACTGACTAAAAATATCTTCCATATTCATACCCCCTCCACCATATCCGCCGGCACCTTCAAAGGCAGCATGCCCAAATCGGTCATACTTTGCTTTTTTATCAGGGTTTCTTAATACATCATAGGCTTCTGCAGCTTGCTTAAACTTTTCTTCGGCATGTTTATCTCCTGGGTTTTTATCCGGATGATATTTAAAAGCAATTTTTCTATAGGCTTTTTTTATCTCCACCGCAGTGGCATTGCGGTCTATATCTAATATTTTATAATAATCTTCTTTAGCCATAAATTGGTTTATATGATGGTTGATTTTATTGTCCTATGACTACCTTTGGGTATCGGATTATCTTATCGCCTAATTTGTAGCCTCTTTCGGTAATGTCTATGATTTTTCCTTTTAATTTTTTGCTGGGAGCAGGAATTTGGGTAATGGCCTCATGAATTTCTGCATCAAAAGTATCTCCTTCTTTTACTTCCATTTGCGACAGTCCCTTTTGTTGCAATATGTTTTTTAATTTACTGTTAATAAGTTCCATTCCTTTGAGCAAATTTATATCCTTTGCCTTGCCAATTTCTGCCAATCCTCTGTCAAAATCGTCCAAAACAGGCAGTAAAACTGTCATCAATTCTTCATTGGCAGTTTTAAACATTTCTATTCGTTCTCTTGAAGTACGTTTTTTGTAGTTTTCAAATTCTGCGAACAATCGCAAATACCGGTCTTTCTCTTTTTGTATTAATTCCTCTGTAGTGGGTTCTTCGGGCTGCTCAGGCTCCTTTGAATCAGGTGTTTCCTCAACCTGCTCATCAGTTGTTTTCTCTGATGATTCTTTGGAGTTGTTTTCCATTTTATCTGTAAACTCTTCTTTATCACTCATAATTAAAATGTTTTAGATCAACCAATGCTTATACAAAAGTATTGCCAATTTCTAAACGATGTCAAAATGACAGTAAAATAAATGTTGCCAATTATATTTAAACCTAAAAAAAGCAGACAACGTAGTTATCAGCAAAAAGAATAGCGTCAAATTTTGAAATATTAATGTTTGATAGCACACCGGTTTTTACGCTCAATCACAAAATTGATAAAGAAGTAAAGACGAGAAATTCTTAATTAAACCTTGAAATTCTGGCTCCTATTTTTCTCAATCTTTCATCAATTCTTTCGTAACCTCTGTCAATCTGTTCTATGTTGTGAATGGTAGAAGTACCTTTGGCCGATAAAGCCGCAATAAGTAGCGAAACTCCCGCTCTAATATCGGGTGAAGTCATAGTTGTTGCTTTTAAAGTATATTCAAAATTATGGCCTATGACTGTTGCCCTGTGCGGGTCGCATAGAATTATTTTTGCTCCCATGTCAATAAGTTTATCAACAAAAAACAGCCTGCTTTCAAACATTTTTTGATGAATAAGCACACTCCCTTTTGCCTGAGTGGCCACTACCAAAATAATACTGAGTAAATCCGGCGTAAATCCCGGCCATGGAGCATCGGCAATGGTAAGGATAGATCCGTCTATAAAATTTTGAATTTTGTAACCGTCTTTATGCTCCGGAATAAAAATATCATCTCCTTTACGCTCTATTGATATACCTAATTTTCTGAATACATCAGGTATTTTTCCCAAATTATCCCAACTCACATTTTTAATGGTAATTTCGCTTCTGGTCATAGCGGCCAAACCTATCCAGCTACCTATTTCTATCATATCCGGCAACATGGTATGACTGGTTCCTTTTAGGCTATCTACACCTTCTATGTGAATCATATTGGAGCCAATTCCGGTAATTTTTGCTCCCATTCTGTTCAGCATCTTACAAAGTTGCTGCAGGTAAGGTTCACAGGCGGCATTGTAAATGGTGGTTTTACCCTCTGCTAACACGGCTGCCATAACTATGTTTGCGGTTCCGGTTACGGAGGCTTCGTCTAAGAGTATATAATTACCTTTTAGCTTTTCTGCTTCTACTCCATAAAAGTATTCTTCTTCATTGTATCTAAATTTTGCCCCTAATTTTATAAAACCTTCAAAATGGGTATCTAACCTTCGTCTGCCTATTTTATCTCCACCGGGTTTTGGTATAAAACCTTTGCCAAATCTTGCCAATAACGGGCCTACTATCATAATAGAGCCTCTCAGGCTACTTCCCTCCTCTTTAAATTGCTTAGACTCAAGATATTTTATATTGATATCATCGGCTTTAAAAGAGTATGATCCGGGACTTTTTTTCTGAATTTTGACTCCTAAATTTTCTAGTAAGTCAATCAATTTGTTGATATCTCTAATATCCGGAATGTTGTGCAGCGTAACCTCTTCCGGGGTAAGCAACACGGCACAAAGTATTTGAAGTGCCTCATTTTTTGCACCTTGTGGCGTAATTTCACCTTTTAACTGATAACCGCCTTCTATTTTAAATGTTCCCATAGATAAGTATAAAACAACAAATTAATATTTATTTTCTACCCCTTCTGCCTCTTTTGGATTTATGCGAGCGAGATTTATCGGAATGCTTCTTTCTAATGAGATTTTTGCTTTCCGTAAGTGTTTCATCATCCGGTTTTAGATTTATTTTTCCATCGGACATTTCATTGAGATGATGAAAAATTACACTGTCTTCTACCGTATCTTTATTCCAATTGAGATAGCATTTCTTCATGTGATTGGCAATAGCAATAACAAGAGCATTTTTTAATTCACCTTCTTCCCACGTTATGGCCGTATCTATCATTTTTTGAATATTCCTGCCATAAAACCTGTATTTAGACTGAGCCTCAGGATATTCCAGTGCTTCGGGTTTTTCAGAAAAATCTTCCTTGGAAGGTATAGGGTAAGGTGAGTCCACGTCCAAATCAAAATCGGCCATGATAAACAATTGATCCCATAATTTATGCTTAAAATCAGGAACATCTCTTAAATGCGGCTGCAAATTCCCCATTACATCTATAATGGCATTAGCCATCTCATTTCGTTCTTCTTTGCTTTCCAGTTTTTTGCAATGATTAACTAGCTTTTGCATATGACGGCCGTATTCCGGAATAATCAATTTTTCACGACTTGAATTATATTCTAAATAAATCTCGTTACTATTCATTTTCTATATTTTTTACAAATAAACAATTATATTGGAAAAAAATTGTGGAATTACCCTAAAACTTTGAGCTTTGCAAACTGTAGCAATAGTTTTTTCTTCCCAACTGCATTAAATTCTATTTCAGCTTTAATATTAGAACCTGTTCCTTCTAAAGACAGCACTTTTCCTTTGCCAAATTTTTTGTGTTCTACAATATTGCCAATGGTTATCTTACAGTCAAATAAATTAGTAATGGTTCCATCATTTAATTTTTTAAAATTTTTTGGCGGTTTTACCAGTGTTTTTTTTACCGGTTCAAAACTTTTTCTATTGGCCGGTTTTTTAAACCTTATACCATTAGCAGGCCTATCGCCAAATATATCTGCATCTATAAATTTATTCACCGCCGGACTACGCTTTGCACTAAGGTATTCGAGATATTTTTCGTCTATTTCCTCTAAAAACCTACTAGGGTCACAATCAACTAATTTTCCCCATCGGTATCGCGATTCTGCATAGCTGAGATAGGCTTGTTTTTCTGCCCGGGTAAGGGCTACGTAGAATAAACGACGTTCTTCTTCCAATTCGCTACGCGTATTCATACTCATGGCAGAAGGAAATAAATTCTCCTCTAAACCCACAATGTAAACGTATTCAAACTCCAGACCTTTGGCCAAATGAATAGTCATAAGCGACACGCTGTCTTCGTTTTTTTGATTTTTATCAAAATCAGTTGCCAGTGCTACATCTTCCAGAAAAAATGCTAATGAAGCATCCTCATCTTTTTCTTTTTGCTCATCAATAAAGTCCTTTAAACCATTGAGTAATTCCTGCACATTTTCTACTCTACTAATGGCTTCCGGTGTATCATCCCTTTCTAAATCTCGAATTATTCTGGTCTGTTTTACTACGTGATCTGCTATCTCAAAAGCATTTTTAGTTTTCATTTCTACCTGAAAACTTTTAATCATAGTTACAAAATTCTGCAACTTTAATGCAGTTCCTGCATTTACATTAAGTTCATATTTTCTGGGGTTCTCAGCAATTTCAAAGATAGATTTTTCTAATTGGTTTGCCGCCACGCTCAACTTCTCTACCGTAGTCTGACCAATGCCTCTGGCCGGATAGTTTATAATTCTTTTTAGAGCTTCTTCATCGCTAGTATTTACCAATAATCTCAGATAAGACAAGACATCTTTTATTTCCTTTCTTTGATAAAAAGATAAGCCGCCAAAGATATTATAAGGTATATCTTTCTTTCGCAAAGCGTCTTCTATGGCTCTGGATTGGGCATTAGTTCTGTATAAAACGGCAAATTTATTATTGGCCAATTGCTTATTCATTTTATTTTCAAAAATACTATTGGCCACAAACCTACCCTCTTCACCATCCGAGACTGTACGCATTATTTTCACCTTTTCGCCGCTGGCATTCTCGGTCCAAATTTCTTTCTCTAATTTAGTTTTATTTTTTTCGATAACGCTATTGGCAGCTTCTACTATATTAGACGTAGAGCGGTAATTTTGTTCCAGTTTAAAAATTTCCACGTCATCATAGTCTCTCTTAAAATTCAATATATTCTGAATATTAGCTCCTCTAAAAGCATAGATACTTTGCGAGTCATCACCTACTACGCAGATATTCTGAAAACGATCTGCCAATGCCCGAACAATCAAGTATTGTGAGTGGTTGGTATCCTGATACTCATCCACTAAAATGTACCTAAACCGGTCTTGATATTTAGCCAGAACCTCCGGAAAACGCGTCAATAACTCATTAGTTCTTAGCAATAAATCATCAAAATCCATAGCTCCGGCACGGAAACAACGTTCTACATAGTGATGATAAATTTCACCCATTTTGGGGCGGTTTGCACTGCGGTCTGCTTCTTGCAAATCTGAATTGTTAAAATAGGCTCTTACGGTAATAAGGCTGTTTTTAAAAGAAGAGATTCGGCTAAGGACTTGCTTGGGTTTGTATTTATCTTTATCTAAATGTAATTCTTTAATAATAGCGGTAAGCAATCTTACGGAATCTTGTGTGTCGTAAATAGTAAAATTTGACGGATAACCCAGTTTATCTGCTTCCGAGCGTAAAATCCGGGCAAAAATGGAGTGAAAAGTCCCCATCCATAAATTTTTTGCCTCATTACCCCCTACTATTTTTGCAATTCTGTCTTTCATTTCTCTGGCTGCTTTGTTAGTAAAAGTAAGAGCCAGAATATTAAACGGGTCAACTCCGCCATTCATCAAATGTGCAATTCTATACGTAAGCACACGGGTCTTCCCCGAACCGGCACCGGCAATAATAAGCATAGGGCCGTCTTTGTGCAAAACCGCCTTTTTTTGTTCTGTGTTTAATTGATTAAGATAACTCGACACTAAAAATATTTGTGAATTTAACGCAATGCTGCATTAAGAATAGCATCATCCGGAGTAAAAAACCAATCAAATTCCGGATAATACATTTTTAAGCATTCAAAAATACAATTGTAAGTTTACAATTACAATTTAAATTTGTTAATTGGCTGCTATTTTATTGCCAAAATACAAAACCTGTTAAAAACATAAAAAACTTATTCTATTTTTAATTACTTTTGAATTCAAATTAAACTTAAATGGACGGAGAGAAAATTATTGAACTTTTAAGTTATACACTTCCGGCAATTGTTACGGGCTTAGTGGCAATTTATTTTTTTAAACAGTTAAGTGCCAACGAAAACAATCGCAGAACCCATAACTTACTAAAAGAAAAACAAAAGGTTGCCCTACCCCTTAGACTACAGGCTTATGAACGTATGGTGCTTTTTCTGGAACGGATTTCCCCCAATAATCTATTGGTAAGGATAAAACCGACAGACGACAACAAACCGGCTTATTTTAAGAAATTATTAGCCAATGTGGAGCAGGAATTTGAACATAACCTCGCCCAGCAAATCTATGTGAGTAGTGACTGTTGGAATGCCATTGTTACTGCAAAGAACAGTACCTTAAACCTGTTAAAAGATGCCATGTTGGATGGCGAAGTAAAAACAGCCAAAGATATGCGAACGGCGGTTATAGAAAGATTAATGAATGAAGAAACCCCTACGCTGGTAGCCATTGAATACCTAAAACAAGAGGTGAAAAAAATTTTCTAAATCCTTATAAAATAAAAGATTATAAAACTAAATAAGCTGATACTTATAAAACGAGCATTAAACTCATCTTTTACTTTTTGTTTTTAATGCGAGAACGTAGTGATTACATATGTTCTCTATTTTATAATTTATTATTAATTAACTATTAAAATTTAAACATATGAAAACCAAGTATTTACTCTTCTGTTTCTGTTGTTTTTTACTTGCTACAAGCCATGCACAGATTCCTAAACCTGATAAAATTAAAACTCCTGAAGGCACCTTAACCATACAGCCGATAACCCATGGAAGTTTAGTACTGTCTTTTAACAACAAGACCATTTATGTAGATCCTCATGGTGGAAAGGAAAGATATAAAGGGCTTGCGGCTCCTGATATTATTTTAATAACCGATATTCACGAAGACCATACTGATAAGGAAACACTAAAAAACATTGACACTAAAAATGCTACTTTTGTAGTTCCACAAGCTGTAGCGGACATTTTGCAAGAAGATTACAGCAGTCAATTAACCGTAATAAAAAATGGTGAAATGGGTGCCGTAAAAGATGTTTTTATCAATGCCATTCCTATGTACAACCTCCCGGAAAGCGATGATGCCATGCATCCAAAAGGCAGAGGTAATGGCTATTTTTTAAACTTTGGCGGAAAAGGTATCTACATAAGCGGAGATACGGAAGACACCCCGGAAATGAGAGCCCTTCAAAATATCGATATTGCCTTTGTATGTATGAATCTGCCCTACACTATGGACATTAACCAAGCTGCTGATGCCGTGTTGGCATTTAAGCCAAAAATTGTTTATCCCTATCACTATCGCGGCAAATCAGACATGAGTGATACCAAGGCGTTTAAAAAACTAGTGAATGATAAGGATAAATCCATAGAGGTACGTTTAAAAAATTGGTACAAAGAATAACACTTTGTTTTTTTTAAACAAAACTTTTTTAAAGGTTATTTTGCTCAACCCTTGCTTTGTAAAATACCTGCTGCAAGGCCTCTCTTATGTAATATTCGTAGAGGTTTCTGTTTTTCCTTGTTGGATAAACCCTATTGGATAAGAAAATAAAAGTAATTTTATTTTTGGGGTCAGCCCAGACAAAAGTTCCTGTAAAACCGGAATGCCCAAAACTGGCTGCACTTACTTCCGGAGCCGGATAAGCGTCTTTTAACGGCAAGGTATCATTGCCCATTAATGGCTTATCAAAGCCCAATCCACGGCGGTTTTCATTTTCCGGATACTGAATTCTTGTAAATTCTTTTACAACATTTTCAGACAAAATTCTTTTGCTGTTAAACGCCCCATAATTTTGATACATAAGCATCATTTTTGCCAAATCTGTAGCAGAACCAAACAAACCGGCATTTCCCGAAACACCTCCCAAAAGTGAGGCGTTTTCATCGTGTACCCATCCGGTGACCAAACCGTGCCTAAACAAGGTATCTACTTCTGTTGGAACTATTCTATTGGTATATTTTTTGGTTTTAGGATTAAAACCCAAGGTGGCCGCCCCAATAGGTTGGTAAAAATTCTTTTGCAAATATTCAGAATATGGCAATCCGGTAAGATTCTCAATTAATTTTGGAAAGATTAAAAAGGTAAGGCCGCTATATTTATATTTTTTCTCATCAGCAACTTTACTTCGGTTAATCATCCGGTACATTTTTCGGTTAAACCAGTTTTTTACGTACAAACTGTCGTTGACTTTATAAGTAAACCTTTTTGATGGCTTTGTCCTTATAAAACGATGTTTAATTTTACCATTTTTCTTTATTACTTTGTTTAGAAAAACGATGTAAGGTTTCAGTCCGGCCTGATGGGCTAAAATTTCTCTCAGCGTAAGTTCCTTTTTATCTTTTTTACGCTTCCATTTTGGCCAGTATTCACTTAACGCTTTGTCCAAATCTAGCTTTCCTTCATCAACCAGTTTCATTAAAGCCGGCAAAGGTCCGATAATTTTGGTTACGGAAGCCAAATCGTAAATATCATTTTTAGCTACCGGCAACACACTATCGTAAGTATGATAACCATATGTTTGATGAAAAATTACTTTGTTGTCTTTTGCAACTAATACCTGAGCACCGGGAAAGGCGTGATTTTTGACACCCACTGTCATGATAGAATCTACACTCTTGTAAATAAAGGTAGAATCCAAACCAACCTCTGAAGGATTGGAATAAGTGAGATTTTCTTGTGAGAAGAGCAGATTAACCAAAAAAAATAATCCTAATCTGAATAGTATCAATACTAATTTGAACTTCATAATCAGGATTTTAAAAATTTGACCCGCATTCTTCACCAATACAATCTATTC
>PDQE01000012.1 GCA_002747735.1 Flavobacteriales bacterium
GCTCTAAGCTCGGACTCGCTCTCTTGAATATTAACATCTATTTGTTTTGCCATATGGAAATTTACAAATAATTGAGTAAATTAACAAAAGAAATTGTATTACCTACAAAGGTTTTTAGTCCAAAGCGTGATTCGTCTTGATAGTACAGATCAATGCTATCATATTTGTCTTTATTTATTTAGATTATACCAAATCCAATATAGTATTATGAAGGTAAGACTTGGAGGGATAATAATAAAAAAACTCCTGCTCAGCTATTGCCGGCAGGAGTCTTAGACATACTATATTAAGTAATTCTTTCTTAGTAATTCCACATATCCAGTTCTTTGTTTCTTTTTAGATTCCAAGACTTGGAAAAGTGCATTTCCTTTTATGTATTCTGCCACATCTCTATTTCCATAAATATTTTCTTCCCTGTAAATGCTGGCATCAAATCGCCTGGCATTTAATAAGTGGTCATAAGATATAGGAAAGGCAGAATTTTCCGGATTAAAAACCTTCATATTATGTGTTACTTCTCTGGCACCGGGATACCACACCCAAAAAATAGGTATTAACTCTTCCTGACCTCCGGATCGGTCTATAAAATTAACATCCGGAGCAACGGGAGCTATACCAAGTAATCTGTATTTTAATTCTCCCTGCCTTTTGTCAAAATACCATACCCCTTTTATCTGGATACCGGTAATGTCTCCTGAAGTTATATCTCTCCTATCTACATATTCATCGGTAATAGCCTCTTCACCTTGGTTAAGTAATTCATAACCGGCATCACTGGTATCTATTCTGGACAAACGGCCTTTGATTTCTTCATACGTCAGTTTAGTCTCAAAATAGGAATCATCATATACATCTACTATTTCACCGTTTTTAATGCCTCTAAGTAAGGTATCATAAAGAGATCTTCTACTAGAGCTAATGTTGTTTGTATCTATGGGATAATAAAATGGCAAATTAATCTTTTCATTCAAATCTATATACTCCCATACAACTTTAGACCATAATATATCTCTGTCATCAATATATCCATAAGGTAATGGCCCGTCGTTATCAGCTGCCATTTGCTCCGGCGTTTTCATCCCAATCTCTTCGGGAATCTTTGCGTTGAGTAAATTGGCCTGTGCATAGATAGTTTGTCCTGCGACAAAAGCAATGCACGCTATTAAAAAACCTCTCAATTTCATAATCTTATAATTTAATTTGTTAATTCAACATTTAAAGGATTTACTTTCTTTAAGTAATATCCGCTGTTACCCGCTAACGATGCTTTTACATCAAATATTGTAACCATGTCTCCTTTTCTGGCTTTGCTAAGTGCTCTTATAGCTGCGGCATTAAATTTCCTGCCTCTTACCTTTACCGTAGCTGCTCCGGGTACTTTTACGCTAAATCCGGATACGTTAATCTTCAAATCAAATTCAAAGTCAGGAATAATTGCACTTACAGACATCTTTTGCAAAGAACTCTTAGGCATTTTAATAACACCGTATTCACTTCCTCTCACCGCTGCTACAGGAGCAGGTATATCCTTAATTCTAAAGGTCTGAGCAGAAGAAACAGATGTACCGTCAGGTAATTTACCGGTTACGTTAATCTTTACCGTTTTACCTTTTCCGGGATTCATCATATACTTACCTAGCCCACTTGCTTTACGTAAACCTGGAGCATTGGCTGTAATAGAGTTGTCAGGTACACCGGGCATAGAGATTGTAATAGGGTTTTGTACACCTCTATATACTACATTCATTTTATCTGCAGAGATTACCGCACTGTTTGGCTTAGCCACAACAGCATATTTGGTATCTATTGGCAATCTCACCAAAGAATCACCTTCTTTAAAGACAAATTCACCTTTTATGTCATTTTCGCCTACATTACCGGCAGGAAAGTCTAAGACTGCTCCACCTCCCTGAATATTGGTAATTTCTTTTCCGTTTACAATAACCTTTGTTGGTTTTAAACTGGCATCATACCTGCCTAATACTATTTTTCCCTTAAAGTTAGCTCCTTGCAAAGTAGCAGGGTTATCCGGTACTAAAATAGTGGTATAGTTGGTCATAGACACATCACTTTCTAACTGGCCATGTACCATAGCGGTAAGCATTTCGTTTTCGGTTGCTTTAATGTCCGCTTGCATTTGGGTTAAATTGGTAATGGTGGTTATCAACGGAAAACCTTCATATCGATTGTTAATCCAAGGTTGCTTAGTGCCTTCTCCGGTTAATTGCTCAGAAGTATCAAAACGTCTGTCCACATTGGCCGAAATAGCCTTATATTCATCGCCTAATATTTCATTTACTTTGGTACGGTACGTATTTATTTTATCAATAAATGCTTTACCGTTTTCCGTAAGTTGCTCACCTTTAAAGAAGTAGGTGTTACCCGCATCTTCACCGTCCATAGACTCATAATTGGTTGGGTCTTCCACATTAGCCACTAAATCCGCTTTCATTTTTTCTAAATGTGCATTGAAGTCTAAAGACAATGCCTGGATTTTTTGAGCTTTTTCGTTATGCTCTCTATACTTGTCCGGTTGATCTGCCGCTTTGGTAGCCAGACTGGCATAAGTAGCTACGTTCTTATTTTCCGCCGTTGCATTAGCATCGGTTATTTTTTCGTTCATGTAACCAAAAGCCGAAAGTACTTGCTTACTCATATTCATTGCCAACATAGCAATAAACACTAAGTACATTAAGTTAATCATTTTCTGCCTTGGTGATAATTTACCTCCTGCCATAATTTTCTAATAGATTTTTCTAGTTAATAAATAGTTTAAAGTGTTTATTACGCTCTATTAGACATAGCAGATAGCATACCGCCATATACTCCATTTAAAGAAGATAAATTAGTAGCCAATGATTCCATTTGTTCTTTTAGTCTTTCGGTATTTTCGGCTACAGCTTCACTCATTTGAGATTGTTTAGCTGCACTTTCGTATTGTACTTGGTACAGGCTGTTTAGCGACTCCATATTGGCAGCAGCCATTGTAAGTTGTTCACTGTATTTGTTATTAGCAACAACTGAATCTGCAGCGGGGCCAATATTTTCAGCCGCACCGGCAAAGTTTTGGATACTGGTAGCCAATCTGCTCATTTTTTCTGAGTCTAAATTAGCTTCGGCTAACATATTGTCTAATTTTTGGGACAATAAGCTCTCCGCATCACTTTTAGCTTCACGATCCACAGCTTCTCCACCAGCCAACTCAGGGTATACCAAAGACCAGTCTAAATCTTCGTCAACCGGTTCAAATGCGGATATTACGAATACAATAGCCTCTGTTACCAGTCCAATGGTTAACATTACACCACCGCTTAAAGGGCCGATGCTAAAGTGTAAAATTTTAAATAACGCTCCGATAATTACTACCGCAGCTCCAAGACCGTAGGTCATGTTCATAATTTTCTTTTTTCTAATTGAATTTGCCATAATTTTAAATTTTGCAGGTTAATATATGTTAAGTTGGTTTTTTAAACGTTAATAATTCTATTTTGTTATAGTTGTTAATAATTTTTATTTCTCTCTCATTTTTGTTCCCATGTAATCCTGTACAGTTCTAAAACCGATATAGCTTCTGGCAGAATCTGCATACTCATAATCTCTGGTACTTACCTCTAAGAAGTAAGCTACGTCTTTCCAGGAACCGCCTCTTACTACTTTTCTTTTATTGGTTTCGTCTTCCACATTCGGGTTCATGGTAGAACCGAGGTAATACGATACCGGATTGTAAGCAGTATTAGTCCATTCTGAGACATTACCCGCCATATTATACAGTCCGTAGTCATTTGGGTTAAAGGATTTTGCTTCCATGGTGTATAATGCTCCATCTACAGCATAGTCTCCTCTTTCGGGTTTAAAATTCGCCAAGAAACAGCCTCTATCATCTAATGTATAAGGACCTCCCCAAGGATATTTTGCATATTCCAATCCACCACGGGCAGCATATTCCCATTCTGCTTCGGTAGGTAATCTAAAGTTAGGAACTTTACCACCACCTTTAGTGGTAGCGAGATACCTGTTTTTCTTTTGAGTTCTAAAATCACAAAACGCCTGAGCCTGTTGCCATTTTACACCCACCACGGGATAATCATTATAGGCCTGATGCCAAAAATAATCCTGATGCATAGGATCATTATACGAATAGTTAAAGTCTCTTACCCAAACAGTAGTATCAGGATACACCTTAACTTCGTGTTTTTTGATAAAATCTTTTCTGCTACTGCCACTTCGTGCTGCTTTTTCCCTATCAAAAGTAAAGTACCTATACGTCAGTTTTTCTGTATCTACAATACGCCTGCCGTCAAAAGATTCTGAAATGGGCAAATAGATGCTATCCATGGCTTCTGCATAATAAACGTCAGGATATTCAGCTACATTCCATATTAAATCCACATCCCAGTTTAAGGCCTTACCTTCTGTAGGAGAATTTAAATCTCCCAAACTACCGTAATTGTCCATCATATATTTATAATAAACATTAGCAGTAGTATCCGGCTCTGCGAATTTATATTTTTGTATTCCTGAACCATCACCTCTGCCACTGGATCCTTCGTCTAAATCTGCACTGGCAGCACCGAAGCCTTGTTCTTCGGCTAAAATAGCCAATTGGGTCCTCACAATAGAGTCTCTTACCCAAGTAACAAATTCTCGGTATTCACTGTTTGTAATTTCAGTTTCATCCATATAAAACGGCCGAACTGTAACGGTTCTGGAAGGCGTATTTAACGCTCCAGCCACGTCTTCATCCACTTTTCCCATAGTAAAAGCACCGCCGGGAATAAGGGTCATGCCCAATGGTTTTTCCGGAAAAAATTTCTTTTTTGAACGCACTCCGGTTAATTCACCTCTATCGCTGGAACCACAACTTGTAAGTATAAAAGTTGCCAGTAATACATATAAGGTTATTTTTCTCATACAGTCTAGTTTAAGATCCTAAGATTAATAAGGAAACAATTATTATTTAATACTAATTTTTCGCCAAAAAAACGATTAAACATTTTTATTGGACACTTTTAGAACGTGAAAAAATTACTTTTAGTGTACAACTAATTTAATTTTCTAAATGTTTTGTACCACCTGTCCGGGATGACTTGATTACCCGCACTATGGTAATCTTTAACGGTACAGGGAACTAACGTTCTTTTTGTAGAATTATTACTTTTAATCTCTACATCCATCCACCATCTGTTACTCTTGTTACTTTTGTAGAAATTTATTGTGGTGTCCTCTATGGGAACAATATATTTGGTGTAGTCTTTTTTTGAGCCAAACGGATATTCGTTTAATCTAAAATTATACCCTTCTATAAAATACCAAATCATCTGAGCCATCAAATGAGCGGTTTGTGCTTTTTTGTCATATTTAGCATTGTATTCATACAACCCGAATGACGAAACTTTATCACTAATACCTGCGTATCTAGCTATGGCACATATCTGTTCGCCGTAGAAGCCATTAGGTACCGCATTGTTATTGGCCGGTGCCTCTGCTCTCCTTACAGCTCCCATATCTATACTTACAATATCGGCATCACGAAGAATAGGCTCTACTATTTTAAGGTCTTGGGCAACTTCCCCAAGGCGATATGCGTCAAAATTTAATCTCTCAATTAAATCCAAGACTTCTTGGGAATTAAAATAAGTCTGATAACCAATATTGCTGTAATTAAATAAATTGGCCGGTGTTTCCATCACAATTTTACTCAGGTAAGACTCCGAAGTTAATTCATCATCTATATTTCCCAAGTCAAATTTGGAATCTACCACCGTTAAATTTACGGTTTGCTCCAAATGGTCATAGGCCCGATAATTTGCATAAGTAAGATTCTGGCTGCCACCTATTATAATAGGTACAATATTCTTTTTAATTAACAACACACAAATCTCTTGTAAAGCATGAAAGGTGTCTTGTTCTGTATTTCCAGGCAGCAGATTGCCCAAATCGGCAATATTTGCATACCAATTACCGGGGAAAAGTTCGTATAGTGCTTTTCTTAAATCGTCCAGTTCCTTTCCTGTACCGACATTATCTATTGCTCCCCTATCTTCGCCCACGCCGATAATGGCCAACTGTAATTCTTCCAGTTCCGGAATACCATTTTGTTTTGAATGTATCCTAACGGTTTTTCCCAATGTTTGTTCAGGCATTAAGGCAATATGTGCAATGATGGAATCTGGTACCGGTGATAGCGTTTCTAAAGGCATTTTTTATTAAATGTTAATATTTGATATTAGGTAGTTTTAGGGTTTGGGGTTGTACATTTTTGGCCACCTATTGGATAATTGATAAACCTCAACCTGAATTTATTCGGAAATAGAGGTGCTGTACCAAAGATTGCCAACTGAATACCAGCCACTGCTTACTATTTCTTTTTTTTCTTTTTCGCAATCAGTTCTTTTGCTTCTTCCAAAGTCATATCTTTAACATTTACCGTTTTGGGCAATTCTACTTTTGTTCTGCCTTTTATGACATTATGCCTTCCCCAACGTGCTTTTTCTACCCTAATGCCTTCTGATTCCCAGTTATGAATTACCTTTTCTCGTTCTTTTTTTAATTTATCTTCAATAAGTTCGCGGATGTCTTCTTGTGATAAATCATCAAAATTGTATTTTTTGGAAACATTTACAAACATACCGTCCCATTTTAAAAACGGCCCAAACCGGCCTACGCCTTTTTGTACCGGTTTTCCTTTGTAATCGGTAATGGGAGCTTCTGCTTTTAATTTAGCATCTATCAATTCTTTTGCCCTTTCCATATCCACACTCAACGGATCTTCGCCTTTGGGAATAGAAATAAACTTCTTGCCAAATCTGACATAAGGGCCATACCTGCCGATATTTACCTCCACTGTTTCATTTTTATAACTACCCAACTCTTTGGGCAACTTAAATAAATCCAGTGCATCTTCAAAAGTAATGGTATTAATGGTCTCGTTGGGTGGCAAACCGGCAAATCTTGGTTTTTCTTCATCAGTAGCTTCACCTATTTGCACCATAGCACCGTAACGGCCCAAACGAGCATACACATTTTTACCGGTTTCAGGATCTTTACCCAATAAACGTTCACCTTTAGCCCTTTCGGCATTTTCTGCCACCTCTTCTACATTTTCGTGAAATTTACTGTAAAAATCTTTAATCATGGCTGCCCAGTCTTCTTTACCACTGGCTATTTCGTCAAATTCTTCTTCTACTTTTGCCGTAAAACCATAGTCCAACACATTGGTGAAATGCTCTACCAAAAAGTCATTTACTATTTTTCCAATATCCGTAGGCACTAATTTACCTTTGTCCGAGCCTACTTTTTCATATAAAGTTTGCTCTTTTATGGCGTTTTGCTTCAACTCCAGCTTAATGTATTTTCTATCCTCTCCATCTATGGTGCCTTTTTGTATATATTCTCTTTTTTGAATGGTAGAAATGGTAGGGGCATAGGTTGACGGCCGTCCAATACCCAATTCTTCCAATTGCTTTACCAACGAAGCCTCTGTGTATCTTGCCGGAGGTCTTGTAAATCGCTGAGTAGCCGTAATCCATTGGTTGTCCAATTGGTTGCCAACTGTTAACGCCGGTAAAATTCCGGCCTGTTCTTCTTCTTCATTATCCGTTCCTTCCAGATATACTTTTAAAAACCCTTCAAATTTAATCACCTCACCATTGGCCGTTAATATTTCTTCATTTTTATTATTGCTTATGCGGGCATTGGTTCGCTCTAACTGAGCTTCACTCATTTGTGATGCCAACGTCCTTTTAAAGATGAGATTGTAAAGTCGGGTTTCGTCTCTACCCAGACTTACTTCTTGTTTGCCCATATCCGTGGGCCTAATGGCTTCATGTGCTTCTTGGGCTCCTTTGGCTTTGGATTTGTAATTTCTTGGTTTGCTATATTCCGCTCCATAGGAACGTACTATTTCATTAGCCGCAGCTTTTTTTGCTTCATCAGACAAGTTTACACTATCCGTTCGCATATATGTAATATGTCCGGCTTCGTATAAACGCTGTGCTATCATCATGGTTTTGGCTACCGGAAAATACAGTTTTCTGGAGGCCTCCTGCTGCAAAGTGGAAGTGGTAAACGGCGGAGCCGGACTCTTTTTAGCCGGCTTGGTTTGCAGATCTACCACTTTAAAATCAGCTGATTTACAAGAGTTTAAAAAATGTTCTGCCGCTATCTTAGTTTTAAAATTCTGAGGCAATTTGGCTTTAAACAACGCTCCTTCTTGTGTCTTAAACGCTGCATCAATTCTGTAGGATGCTTCGGGTGTAAAATCCTCTATTTCGCGTTCACGCTCTACAATTAACCGTACAGCAACAGACTGTACCCTGCCGGCGGATAATCCGCCTTTTACTTTTCGCCATAAAACAGGCGATAGCTTATATCCCACTAGCCTGTCCAGGACTCTTCGGGCTTGTTGTGCATTAACCAAATTGTAATTAATTCCTCTGGGATTACCCACAGCCTTAAGAATAGCATTTTTTGTAATTTCGTGAAAAACAATGCGTTTGGTATTGGCCTCTTTTAGTTTTAGCTGCTCGTACAAATGCCAGGCAATAGCCTCTCCCTCGCGGTCTTCATCACTAGCCAACCAAACAGTATCCGCTTTTTTGGCTAAATCTTTTAGTTTCTTTACTACCGCTTTTTTGTCTGAAGACACCTTGTATTTTGGTTTAAAACCACCGTCCACATCAACACCTAATTCTTTGGAAGGCAAATCTGCAATATGCCCAAAACTGGACTCCACCTGAAAATCTTTACCTAAATATTTTTCTATGGTTTTTGCCTTGGCCGGCGACTCTACAATTACTAAATTTTTAGCCATACTGAAAATAAGTTCAAAATTGATAATTCTTTTTTCAAATTGATTAAGCACCGGAAAATCCAATTCTTACCAAAAAATTTGAAAGTGCAAAAGTATGTAGAATTTTTTTAATGAGGATAGTAAGTATTCAGTATTAACCGGAATTATACCAATTCTAATATATAATGCTACATATAATTGGATAAATTTTCACTTCTACTACGTTAAAAATACTCGCCATAGCTTAGCTATGTCTGCGTTTTTTGCCTTGTATAAGTGAAAATTCACACCCAAATCCAATATAGCATTATATATTAGACTTAGTATTATTCATACAACGTTGAACCAATTTACCGTTTTTTAATAAAAACCCCGACCCAAGAGCCGGAGATTTTTTTAGATTAAAACGCCTGATTTACCACACCTAAACTTAATTAAACACGGCCAACGCTATTTGTAAGCACCATAAAACCTGAGTTCGATTAATATTGTGACCACAGCTTTCTTTATTTTTGATTAGAAATTTTATGAAATTTTCGAGTAATATCGAGATATTACCAGGAGATTTCATAAAATTTATGGCAAAAAGAAGAAAGTCTTAACAAGAAACGTATATAACACCTCATCTTTGCATTTAAAAACCTTTGAAATATCTTAATATTTCTTCATGCTTTTAAGTGCAAATCTAAAGTATTCTATACGTTCTGTGAAAACAAGATTAACCGAATTCAGGTTAATATTATACCGTGAATGCAGTTTTGGAGCAAATGCAATTTACCTATGCTCTTATTCTGATAATGAAAATTTACTTAATAAATCAATACTGTTATCTTTATATTTATATTGGTATAAAATTTTATCGCCTATCATTAATAAATGTCTTCGTAACGGAATAACGTCGTAGGTTTGAATATCTTTAAAATGATTGACCATTTTTAAATCCTCAACATTTGTTTTGTCATATACTTTTAAACCTGAGGTGCCATCGCAAATAAACAATAAGTTTGCATTTATTCCCAAACCGTAGGGATTGTCCATAGGATATGTTTTTACCAATTTTGGGTGAACAATATCAGAAATATCCACAATTTCCAAGCTACTCTCCAAGGCTCCACAGGCATTACCGGCACGTAACGTAATAAAAGCGTAATCTTCATCTACCACAACCGGGTCACAAGCCGTACCGTGTTCAAATTCTGACACCAACTGCGGCAAAGCAGGATTTTCAATATCGTAAATATACATACCTCTCATACTACCTAAGAAGAGATGATTTCCCCTGTTAAAAATAGTCTCAATATCAAAACCTGCAAAAATGGATTCTAACCGTACCGGCTGAGCCATATTTTCTATATTAAAGATATTAATATTATGACTATCAACAGCATAGAGCATATTATCCACTATTTTAAACCGAGCCAAAGAACCACCTTGACCTGTAGTAGTAGCAGTAGTAGAATTGGTAGACATCAACATGTCATCCCCTTCTCTCCAAACTGAATTGTTTAATTCTTCTATTCTACGTCTTTCCTGGGTTACATCATACCCCACCACTATTTCATCAGCATGGTAATTATAATTTTCATAGACAGCATCTTCCAAAAAAGGAAACGGAATGTAGCGTTGCAAAACATCTGTTAATCGGGCTACCAATTTAATGTTATCAAGGTCACCAATATCAAAAACCAATAAATCCATTAAACTATCGGCATATAAATAATTCCCTCTTATCTCCATATCCCTATTGGCAACAATATTTATAAAAGCAATTTTTACCGGATTTTTTGGATTTCTATTGTTAATAATATGGATACCTTTGTCCATATCATTTACCAGAACCAGATTTTTATACGCATAAATTTTTCCGGATTCTTCGATAGGCCTTGGAGAAACAATATCAACTGAGCTTCTAAAGTCCTTTATGGTCATGGTTTTTGCGGTAACTACGTTTACGGTTTTAAACTCTCCGGTTTCCCGTTCACATGAGGTTAGGATAAAAAATAGTACCGTTAAGAAATAAAAATAATTAGGTTTCATGAATTTAAGTATTTGATTTTTGGTTTAGATGAAAATTGCACATAATGGTTGCGTTCATTTTTTAGAATTTGGCTAATAATTTTTTGACAACAAAATACAAAGTCCGGATTAGATACTGCGAAACTTAACTATAGCAAATATTGTTTTTAAATGGCTTATACCGTTGTTTTAAAGCAAAGTAGAAGGACTAAAAACCACTTCTATTGTCAAGTTAGGTGTACTCTTACGCACCAAGGCTTATACGTAATTCTACACTTAACTTAACACTAGAAAACTTTGCACTTTTTGTACACAGTGACAATGTTTAGGACTGTCTAAACAAATGAGTGACACCATGTATCCATATTGAACGAAACGGAAATGCGAAAATAATTTCGCTCTATTCACCCCTAAAATCCGTAAAGATTTATCTATTAATTAACGCACTCGTCACATCAAAAAGAGCTGGTATTATTACTTAATCTGCTCAATAGCTAATACTGTGATATGATTATCACAATCTTCATTTTTAAGTTCCCAATCTAATTTTACCTTAATAGGCAGGTTTTCTAAATCAAGATTTTCTTTATTGGGCAATTCATCTGGAGCTAAATACCTTTTCTCATCTATTATAATAATATAACCCCCACAACAAAGGCATTTTCCGTTATCAACACCTTCGATAACACCTGTAGATCTGTAAATTTTTTCATTATCATCATCAGTAGAACATGCTACTGAAATGATTAAAACAAAAAGTAAAATTAATTTTTTCATAATACATAGAATTTTTATAATTTATATAGGTTAGATAAATCTTTTTAAAAAAGGTTGCTTTCCTAAACATAAAAATATATCGCCATAAAATGAACATTAATAAATTTTAAACATTTCTTTACAAAAGGTACTATTTAAAATTCTTAATGTGAGAACTAGTGATTACACACGTTCTAAATTTTATAATT
>PDQE01000013.1 GCA_002747735.1 Flavobacteriales bacterium
ATTTTCTAAAGAATTAAAAACCGGTTTTTATGCCATTTTCGGGTATATATTAAATTCAGCTAAATATGTGATAGTATAAATTTATTGATTTTACATCTTTTGTATGTGTTTATATCCAATATGTTGAAATATTATCATACCCTATGTTTTATGCCAATGCGACCTTGTTTTTTAGCTGGAAACGAATCTAAAAGTACGAAATTTAAACGTTATACGTATATTAACTTTTTTCTTTCGCAGAATTGAATAAATTTGCAATCTATTGATTAAATTATAGAAAATGAAACGATTTTACATTACCTTGAGTGCCGTACTGGCAGTTGCGAGTTTTTATGCTCAGTCCGATGCAGATATTTCTCAGGACAAAGCTGTCTTTAAACAAGCCATGATTTATGCTGATGCTGACGTGGCTATAAATGCCCTCTATGATATCATTGCCAAAGAAGGCGATAATAGCATTTATAAAGACAGTTTGGCCTACTTATATTTTAGTGGCAGAAAGTATTCTTCATGTTTTATGGTTTGTGCGGATATTCTTAGTAAAGACAACAAAAAACAGAATATTTTAGAAATGCAGGCTATCTCTTTGGAAAATATGGGTGCCATAGACAAGGCTGCTCAGGCCTACGCTAAATTAACCATAATGACCAATAATAATTACCATGCCTATAAGTTGGGTAACTTGTATTTTGCCTTAAAAAAGTACGATGATGCATATAAAGCGGTAAAAAAAGCCTTGGAATTAGAGGATAAAGGTACGATACAAGTCAACTATCGGGTAAACCAAAATTACACCCAGCAAGTGGCTCTCCTTGCTGCTATTTATAACCTTAAAGGATTGATAGAATTTGAACAGGAGAAAAATGATTTGGCAAAACTGAGCTTTCAAAAAGCTGTTGACTTACAAGACGATTTTGTATTGGCCAAAGAAAATTTGCAAGCTGTAATTGATGGGAAGAAAGTAAAAAAAGAATAGGATTTGGGGAGAATTTCTGTTTTTAGCATACAATATAGTTGATATGTAAACTAAGAATTTCACGTAAGATAAATTAAATTTTAAAAATGAAGAAATGTCGATTTTGTGAAATTATTAATGAAAACAGAGAAAAAGAACAGGTTATTTATGAGAATAACAAATTCATTGTCCTGACAGATAAGTACAGAAAGACCAGTGTTGGCTCTATTTGCTTAGTTATTCCTAAACAACACAAAAAGAATTTTTTAGAGTTAACCGAAATTGACGGAAAAGGAATTGTTCCTGTGATAAACATTGTGTCAAAAGCAATGCAAAAGGCTTATAATTGCAATGGAATTAGAATTTGGACAGCCGTAAATAAGGAAGCCGGGCAGTCTATCTTTCATTGTCATATCCACGTTTTGCCTTGTGGTTCTTTAAAGGATAGAATAATAGCTGGTTTTCCGGGAATATATGATTTGAAAAGAAAAATTTTAGGAAAACACAAATTATCAGAATCTTTGAATTTTGAACTTGCTGAAAAAATAAGAAGAGAAATCAGAATATTGAATGAACTCGTTTAAACCAGTTCAAGATAAAACAGCATCATTCAGGCTTAGGGCAGAGGTATCAGAACAACAATCTCAAATTTCAATATTTCTTAATTTATCATCTAATATAGCTTTAGTAGTAATGGACAATCTTTCATCCATTTTATTTTTTAATCGTCCTTACTTTTGTAATTTTGACGGCTAAATAGCATTCATGAAATTAAACCTAAACAAACCCATAGTCTTTTTTGATTTAGAGACTACGGGCATCAATATTGCCAAAGACCGTATAGTAGAAATAGCCATTTTAAAGGTACATCCCAATGGCAATAAAGAAAGCAAATCTTGGCTGGTAAACCCCGAAATGGAAATTCCGAAAGAGGCTTCTGACATACATGGAATAACCAATGAACGAGTGGTTACGGAACCTACTTTTAAAGAATTAGCCCCTGAAATTGACCAACTGATAGCGGGATGCGATTTGGCCGGTTTTAACTCTAACAGGTTTGATATTCCGCTTCTGGCTGAGGAGTTTTTGCGTGTCGGCATAGATTTTGATATGAACAACAGGGTAGGGGTAGATGTACAGGTTATTTATCATAAGAAAGAGCAACGTACGCTTAGTGCCGCCTATGATTTTTACTGTAACAAAACCTTGGAAGATGCTCATTCTGCCAAGGCGGATGCGGAGGCTACTTACGAAGTCTTAATGGCTCAGTTAGAAAAATATGACGACCTGGAAAATGATGTAAAATTTTTACATCAGTTTTCTTCCCATAAAAAGAGAGCTGATTTTGCCGGATTTATAATGTATAACAATAAAGATGAAGAAATTTTTACTTTTGGTAAATACAAAGGAAAAAAAGTGGTGGAGGTGCTTGAAAAGGACAAGGGCTATTATTCTTGGATTCAAAATGCAGATTTTCCACTATACACCAAAAAAGTACTCACTAATATCAGATTAAAAACGTTAAATAATAAATTGGCTTAAAATGTATATCGATTTTGACAATATGCCCGATACCTCCAGATTATGGATTTATATGGCAAACCGCCGTCTTACTGATGATGAAAAAGAGAAAACTGAAAAGCGGTTACAAGCATTTATCGATACGTGGCAAGTACATAACGAAGATTTAAAAGCTTCGTTTTTAATAAAGTATAAACAATTTATTATTATTCTGGTCGATGAAAATTATCAGGAAATATCAGGATGTGCCATAGATAAGTCGGTTCATCTGTTACAGGCCTTAGAAAAAGAACTCGATATAGAATTTTTAAACAAACTTATCGTTTCTTTTTGGGAGGACGACAGAATTAAAACCGTGGGGATAAAAGAATTTATAGATTTATGCCAAAAAGAAATTGTGCATAAAGACACGATAATTTTTGATAATACTATTAAAACAAAAGCAGAACTGGCAAAGTATTGGCAGTGGTATGCCATAGGTTGTTGGACACATAAATTATTAAAATTTAAGCATCCGCCAAAAATAGATTTTTATTCACCTAAATCGTCTGATAATTAAGTCGTAATCCTAACTAATATTTAAACAATCAACTTAATTTAAACATGAAAAAAATTTTTCTTGTTGTCATTTTTAGCCTTGCTGTAATAGTAAGCCATGCACAGATAGAAGATCCTTTGACCCGCTTGGACAATTACGGCCAAGAAACTTGGGTGGACAGTATTTTTAAAACTTTGACTTTGGAAGAGAAAATAGGCCAGCTTTTTATGTTGCCGGCCTATTCTAACCGCGATACCCAACACCAGATAGAAGTAGAACAACTCATAAAAAAATATCATATTGGCGGTTTGGTTTTTTTTCAGGGAACGCCCGAAAAAGAAATTCAGATGACCAATGCTTTTCAAAGTACCTCAAAAATTCCACTTTTAATAGGTTTTGACGGAGAATGGGGATTAAACATGCGGTTAGACAATACCTATCGCTTCCCGTGGAATATGACTTTGGGGGCAATACAGGACTTGGAATTAATAGAAGATTTTGGGAAAATGTTGGGCAAACACCACAAGAGAATTGGTATTCATGTAAATTTTGCCCCGGTAGTAGATGTTAATATTAACCCCAATAACCCTATAATTGGTAATCGTTCTTTTGGTGAAGACCCAAAAAATGTAGCCGAAAAAGCTATTGCATTTACCAAAGGTATCCAAAGCGAACAAGTGCTGGCCAATGCCAAACACTTTCCCGGACATGGCGATACGGATGTGGATTCGCACAAAGCCCTGCCGCTAATTCCATTTTCTAAACAACGGTTAGATTCTGTAGAATTATACCCGTATAGAGAATTGTTTAAGCATGGTTTGGCCAGTGTTATGGTGGCTCACTTAAGTGTTCCGGAATTAGAGCCCGATGCCACTTTACCATCTTCTTTAAGTAAAAATATAATTATGGATTTACTAAAAAAGGAAATGGGTTTTAAAGGTTTAATTTTTACCGATGCCTTAAATATGAAAGGAGCTGCGGATTTTTCCACTTCGGCAGACGTGAATTTAGAAGTGATAAAAGCAGGAAATGATATTCTTCTAATGCCGCAGGACGTACCGGCTACTTTTAATAAAATAAAACAAGCTGTACTAGACAGTACGATAACCGAAGCCCGCTTAGATACCTCTGTGATAAAAATCCTAAAGGCAAAATACTGGGCAGGCCTTAGAGATTATAAACCTATTAAAACGGACAATCTACAACAAGATATTGGTGGTGAAGAAGCAGAAGTCTTACACTATAAATTGATGGAAAATGCCACTACTTTATTAAAGAATGAACTGGAAGTGTTTCCTGTTAAGGATTTAAAAGAAACTAAAATAGCCTATGTAAAATTAGGCGATGCAGACAACACTACTTTTATAAATCGTTTAAATGACTATGCACAGGTTGACGTAATCTCCGGTAAACGCATAGATGGCATTATCAAACGATTAAAACCTTATAATCTGGTCATTATTGGTTATCACAAATCCAATGAGAACCCTTGGAAAGGTTATAAATTTACTAATCAGGAATTGGTTTGGCTACAGGAAATTGCCCGAAATAAAAAAGTTATTCTTGATGTTTTTGCAAGTCCATATAGCCTGTTAGACATAAAAACATTTACCAATATAGAAAGTGTTTTGGTGTCTTATCAGAATAGTAGAATAGGCCAAGATGTATCCGCTCAGCAGATATTTGGAGCTTTAACCACCAAAGGGCGGTTGCCGGTTTCCATTAATAATGATTTTAAAGTAGGTAGCGGCCTTAATAGTACTAATTTATACCGGCTTTCTTATGGGCTGCCGGAACAGGTAGGCATGAGTTCTGCTAAATTACAACGATTGGATTCTCTTGCCGATGCGGTTATCAAACAAAAAATGACACCGGGTATGCAATTATTAGTGGCCAAAAATGGCAAGGTGGTATATAGAAAAAGTTTTGGATATCACACAGATAAAAAAAAGTTACACGTTCAGAATAATCATTTGTATGATTTGGCATCTATTACTAAAATTTTAGGTGGTTTGCCGCTTATTATGAAGGCAGAAGAGGAGGGTAAATTTAATTTAGACACCAGGCTGGGCAGTATTTTTCCTATTTTAAAAGGGAGTAATAAAGAAAATATTACTTTTAAGCAAGCCATGTCTCATTATGGCAGGTTGCAATCCTGGATACCATTTTATCTCGCTACTCTGGATAGTTTAACACAGGAACCTTCAGAATTATATTACAGGAAAAAGCCATCCAAAGATTTTAGCTTACACGTGGCCAAAGATTTTTATCTAAGTACGGCTTATAAAGACAGTATGTATAATGCTATTGTAGAATCACCGTTATTAACCAGAAAACGTTACAAATACAGTGGCCTTATTTATTATCTTTTTAAAGATTATTTTGAAAATGTTTACAATCAAACTATGGATCAGTCATTGGATAATTTTTTCTATCAACCAATGGGAGCTTATACACTCACATACAATCCTTTAGAGAAATTTAACAAAGCCATTATAGTACCTACTGAGAAAGATACATATTTTAGAAGACAGTTGTTGCATGGCTATGTCCACGATCAGGGAGCAGCTATGTTTGGAGGTGTTAATGGCAATGCCGGCTTGTTTGCCAATGCCAATGATGTGGCAAAAATGATGCAAATGTACATACAGGAAGGTTATTATGGTGGTAAACGATATTTTAGAGAAGAGACCCTGAGAAAATTTAACAAACAATACTATAAAAAAGATAAGGTAAGACGTGGCCTCGGGTTTGATAAACCGCAAATAAATCCCAGAGAAAGAGCTACTTGTGGCTGTGTCTCACCAAAGAGCTTTGGGCATAGCGGATATACCGGTACCTATACCTGGGCAGATCCCGAAACAGAGTTGGTCTATGTGTTTTTATCCAACAGGGTGTATCCAACGGCCGAAAATAAAGGCTTGGTAAAACACAATATACGTATAGTAGGACAGCAGTTGGTGCAGGATGCCATTATTGAATAAAACAAATTACGGGCATTTTGTCCTGCCACCGTCAATAGGAAGGTTTACACCGTTTATATAACTTGCTGCCTCACTGGCCAGAAACGCCACCGCATTCGCTATTTCTCCCGGGTGTGCAAAACGTCTGGCGGGAATGCTGAGTTTCATTTTTTTTGAAATTTCTTCTGGTGTGGTACCTGTTTTTGCTGCTTTGGCTTTTATTATTTCTGATAAGCGTTTTGTAGCGGTGGCTCCAGGTAATACATTGTTTACTGTAATTCCAAATTCTCCTAACTCGTTAGCCAGTGTTTTGCTCCAATTGGCAACAGCCCCTCTTATGGTATTGCTCACCCCCAAACCGTTGAGCGGTTGTTTTACAGAGGTGGATATAATATTAATTATCCGCCCAAAGTCTATTTCTTTCATTTTAGGAGCCAGTAGTTGAACTAGTGTATGGTTTGCCTTTAAATGCTGGGTAAAAGTCCGTTCAAATTCAGAAATTTTGGCATCAAAAAGAGGCCCTGCAGGCGGGCCGCCGGTATTGTTAATTAAAATATGGTAGATTTTTTTTTCTGCCAATTTAGCTTTTACCGTTGCTCTTAGCCCATCTATATCACTAAAATCAGCCACGGCATAATCGTGGTTTTGATAGGTGTTGGGGAGTTCTTGTAATACTTTTTTTAGTTTGTCTTCGTCTCTGGCCAGTAAAGTAACATTAGCACCCTCTTCGGCTAAAGCCAATGCACATGCCCGTCCAATACCTTGTGTACTGCCACAAACTAAGGCATTTCTGTTTTCTAGTTTTATATTCATTTTTTATTATCTAATGTTTTTTTCTATTCTTTTGATTATTAGCACAATTTCTAATTGATGACTAATACTTAATACACACATTTTTCATTTCTGTAAAAAATCGAAGGACTTCAAAACCACCTTCTCTGCCAACACCGCTGGCTTTTATACCGCCAAAAGGCGTTCTTAAATCCCTTTCCATCCAAGTGTTTACCCATATAATACCAGCTTCAATTTTTTCAGTTAGCCGCATGGTTCTGTCTAAATTGGTTGTCCAGATAGTAGCTGATAAACCGTAAGGCACATCATTAGCCAAAGATAAGGCTTCGGCTTCATTTTTAAAAGGCATGAGGGTTACCAGCGGCCCAAAAATCTCTTCCTGATTTAGCTGGCATTGATTGGAACGGACTTCTATTACCGTAGGTTCAAAATAATAACCTTTTTCATAATGCTTAACTTTTATGTGGTTACCGCCATACAGGATTTTATTTTCTTTTTTGGCTATGGAAATATAATGCTTAATTTTTTCAATATGGTGTTGAGAAACTACTGCCCCCAAATCTGAACCGTTGTCTTCCGGATGGCCTATCTTTAGTTGTTTTACTTTAGAAATAAAATCGGTTTTAAACTGATTATAAATAGGCTCTTGTACAAAAATACGGCTGCCACATAAGCAAATTTGGCCTTGGTTAGAAAATGAGGATTTAATTGTAGTTGCCAGCATATTGTCATAATCACAATCTGCAAAGATGATATTGGGGTTTTTCCCACCCAATTCCAATGATAGTTTTTTAAACATAGGAGCCGCTATAGATGCAATGGCAGCACCGGTTTTTGTTCCACCCGTAAATGAAATGGCTTTAATTTTTGGATGGGAAACAATAGCCGTGCCGGTAGTATTTCCCAAGCCATGGACTATGTTTAAAACGCCATCGGGCAGTTGGGCTTTTTTGCAAATTTGTGCCAATAAATATGCAGTCATTGGTGTAACTTCACTCGGTTTAGCCACCACACAATTTCCGGCAGCCAATGCAGGTGCTATTTTCCAGGTAAACAAATACAAAGGTAAATTCCACGGACTTATACAACCCACTACTCCAAGGGGTTGCCGCAAGGTATAATTAAGTACCTTTGTTCCCGGTTGGTAGTGCGATTCGCTAAAAAATTGCGTTATGGCATGGGCAAAAAACCTGAAATTACTTGCTGCTCTGGGAATGTCAACTGTTTTTGCTAAATTGAGTGGTTTACCAGTATCTTTTGATTCGGCCTTAGCCAATTCTATTAAGTTTTCCTGAATTAAATCAGCAATTTTAAAGAGTATCCGGCTTCTTTTTTCTATGGTAGTATTTGACCATTCTGCAAAAGCTGTATTTGCCGCCTGATAAGCTTCTTCCACATCTTCAATACCGGAATTTGGCAGTTTTCCATATACCTTTCCGGTGGCCGGACAAATATTGTCCAGCCATGCATCGGATGTAGGATTTTTGAATTTACCGCCTATAAAATTTTGTATGGTTTGCAAAACAACCTTTGACTAAAATATATTACGGTAAAAATATTAAATATTTAATCATTCTCAAAGACTGAATTGGCACCTATGCCTTCTGAAGAAACGGTCTTAATTAACTTGCCATCAGTATCGTAAATTAAAACTTCGGAATTTTCAGTAAAACCATTTACGTCTGTATAAAACATTTTATCGTTTATAACAGAAAATCCGTAACCTATAAACCAAGATTTATCCTCTATTTTTGTATCTACCAACGGTGTGTTGGTTAATTCGGTAACATCTTTGTTGAATTTATAAATATTTGAACCGCCAATAAAATATATGTCGTTGTTTTCAACATCTATTTTAGAAGCATTTTCCAAGCCTTCTTTAAACGGAATTTCACCGGCTGATTCATTGGTAGAGGTATTTATTTTTGTAATTCCTTCGCCGTGTAAGGCGTAAAGTATGCCATTTTCTTCATCTATACTGTTTAATTTGTCTCCGGTAGTAATGGTTTTTACAATACTATTATCCTTAAGATTTACAACAGTGATAGTGTTTCCGGTACCAAAAGCTGCATTTTGGATATAAAGATAATTGTTGTCTGCTTCAATTTGTTCTACGGTAGAACCAATGTCTATGGTACTAACAAAACTAAAATCTGATGTATCGTAAACGCCAATAGACTGGGTTTTACTATTGCTAACGTACAGTTTTCCATTTTCCACCAATGCGTACCTCGGTAAACTTATATTTTCTGTTATGGTAGCTACACTTTTAAATGTATAGCGATTTACTACTTCAATTTTGTTACTGTTGTTAAGAACTAAGTATGCATAATCTTCGTCAAAAGCAATGTCTTGTAATACATCTCCTAAAGCGGTATTGTTAACTTTTTTAAATAGAGAAGCTTCGGAAAAGTTGAAATCTTTACTCAAAAAACTTACTGAGGCATTGGGTGAACCAAAGTTACCTTCATTAGCAATAAAATAACCTTTTTCATAATCACCTTTGGGCAGTGGCTCATCATCGTCAGAGTTGTCACAGGCAATAAAAGTAAATAGGGTTAATAATAAAAAAGTGCTGAATTTGAAAAATTGTTTAATCATGTCATTTTGATATTTAAGGTTAAACTGATATTGAAATGCCGTCCGGGCATAGGCCGGTAGGCCATGTTTTGATAAGCGGAATTAAAAACGTTTTTTATACCTGCACCCAGTTGCCATTTTAATGTATTGCCAAACTGATAATAAAGGTTTAGGTGTGTAAGGGTATAGGCTGATAACGTTGTATTGGGGTTATTGTCGGTTTGTGTAAACACTTTGCCGTGATATAAATTATTTATAACAACCGAAATGTTTTTATACAAATAATTTAATCCCAATGTTGCTTTGTGATATGGCACATAGATAAGTTGGTATCCACTAGCCCTGTTTTCACTTACGGTATAAGCATAAAGGCCTTTTAGGTTAAAAGAGTGTGTGCCAAAATTGAATTTGTAATTTCCAATAGCTTCTACACCGTAGGCATAAACACTATTGGTGTTTACCGGTTGCCATAAACTGCCCGAGGCCGGCAACCATCTTATTAAATCTTTTATGCTGTTGAAATATCCCGTTATATTAAAAGTAAGGTCTTTCATGTAAAAAGTGTTGGCAACTTCAAACTGGAGAGAAGATTCCGGTTTTAAATCAGGATTTTCTACTCCGGGCCAGTACAAATCATTAAAAGTGGGGATACGGAAATTTTTAGAAATTGAGGTTTTAACGGCATACCATTTTTTTAGTTGCCAATGCGTTCCCAGAGAAAATAATAGCGGACTGTTGTAATCATTGCTCCATTCGCCCCTTAACGTAGCTTGATAAGAAAAATTATCTACGAGGGAATGCTTGAAATAAGTATTAAAATTGGCGGAGTTTCTTTTTAGGTTGTCATAATTTGTCCCTGTGGCTATTGTTAGATTATAGGTGGCTCCAAGATTGAGTAATGCTTTATTGAAAAAGTATTTGTAATTGTATTTAACTATATAGTTAAGTGCATTGCCATTACTGGAACCATCGCGGTTGTCTAAATTGGGATAGAACCGATATTTTTCGTTAAGTAATGCCAATTTTATTACAGATTCATGGCTGGCATTAGTGTTTTTATATTCTGTAAGCAGCCTAAAATGGCCATCGGTATATTTGGTAAAATTTTGGGTTGGCTCCAGTACGGATAAATGCCGTTCTCCGGACAACCAATTGGAATAAATTTTTATACTATTTTTTTTAAACCGATAGGCAGCGTTAATAGAAGCGTTCAGGTTGCGATAGGCTCCGTTCAGGTTACGTTGGCCGGTATTCGGATATTTGTAATCATTGTCTGAATTGAGGTAGCTTAAGCCAATTTGTATGTTTGAATTTTGTCTGTATATGCTATGGTTGGTGTTTAAATTTATGGTGTTAAAACTGCCATAAGTTGTGGACAATTCGTGTTCATTAGGTTTGTTATAGCTTAGGTTATTATTTAGATATACTACCCCGCCAATGGCTCCGCTGCCAAATTGTGAACTCCCGCCTCCCGGCCTGATAAGTATTTCCGAAGAATTTTGGGTGTTGATTAAATTAAAATCTACCTGGCCCAGAAATGGCGAATTGATATTAACCCCATTCCAGACCACTGCAGTTTGCTGGGCGGTAGTACCTCTAAAAGATGGAGATGCCACCATTCCGTAACCATTCTCTTTTATGTAAACAGGTGTTTCAAACTGAAGACATTCAGATAGTTGTGGTGTATAATTGGCCAGTTGTTTTCTGTCTAATTTTACTATGGATTGCCCCATGGATTTTTCAGGTAATTTTTCCGATTTTAAAAAAACAGTATCCAATGCCGTTATATACAGCGGTTGTTGGGGATGAGCTATAAAACTTACTAGCAGGAGTAAAGATGCGATATATAATTTCATAAGTGCTGTTTATCCCGAACAGGTTAACTAATTAATATACTGGCAGGTCTCCTGGCTTGTGTCTTGTTATACACCTTCCCATTCTGCATAGAGCAGGACAGTGGTATTTGAAGAGATAATAACAAGCATCCCGTATAAACGGAACTAAACTTACAGTTGCGGGAACAGCTTCCGATTTTAACGAAATTCCCTTTTTAATTTTTACTACATACGTTAGTTAGTA
>PDQE01000014.1 GCA_002747735.1 Flavobacteriales bacterium
GCAATATAAAATTAATAGAAGACCTAGGAAGAACTTAAATTTTAAAATACCTAAAGACTTATTTTATCAAAGTGTTGCATTTGCTTGTTGAATCTACCAACTGAATTCAGGTTATTAGTAATCAGCATCTTCGGGATATTTCTGCATAAATTCTTCAGCTTTTTTCACCATATTTATACTGCCACAATAAAATGGTACTCTTTGATGCAATTTCTTTGGTTGGATGTCTAATATTCTCTGATAACCATCACTAGCTTTTCCTCCTGCCTGTTCAGCCAAAAAAGCCATTGGGTTACACTCGTAGAGCAACCTTAACTTGCCTTTTTTTTCTTTTGTACTTATGGGGTAAATATAAATACCGCCTTTTATCATGTTCCTGTGAAAATCTGATACCAAAGAGCCAATATACCGGGCTTTATAAGGGCGGTCTTCTTCTTCCATTTGGCAATATTTTAAATAATCTTTTACTCCTTGCGGAAAATGAGTGTAATACCCTTCGTTGATAGAGTAAATATTGCCGTTTTTAGGAAATTGCATATCTGGATGGGAGAGGTAAAAAGTGCCGATAGCCGGATTGAGCGTAAAGCCGTTTACTCCATGTCCGGTAGTATAGACTAGCATAGTGGAAGTGCCATAGACTACATAACCCGCAGCGACTTGCTGATTTCCCGGCTGCAAAAAATCTTCTGTTTGTACGGGAGTACCCGGAGCTGTAACTCTTCGGTAGATAGAAAAGATGGTGCCTACAGATACATTTACATCTATATTGGATGAACCGTCTAATGGGTCTATTAAAACTACATACTTGTTTTGATTTTTATCATTTCTGCCTGAAATGGTAACATATTCATCTTCTTCTTCGCTGGCTATACCACAAACAATTTGTCTATTGGTAAGGGTTTGCATAAATATAGTATTGGCATATACATCCAACTTCTGCTGATCTTCTCCCTGTATGTTTTTATCGCCTGCGGATCCCAATATATCCACCAATCCCGCTTTATTTACTTCAAGGTTGACTACTTTTGCTGCTAACCGTAATGAATTTATAAGCCTGGACAATTCGCCGGATGAGTATCTAAACTGTTGCTGATTTCTAATTATAAATTCGCCAAGGGTGCTGTATTTTTGCATAATAATAAGAAGTTTAAGTGGTCTTTACTACAAAGAGCGTTAAATTTGCTATAAAGTTAAATAAAATGAATGTAAATATCAGAAAAGCCACCGAAAAAGATTCTGGCCAAATGCTTAGCCTGATTCATGAGTTGGCTGTATTTGAAAAAGAACCCGATGCTGTGCAGATTACAGAAAAAGATTTAAAAAAATACGGATTTGGTAAAAATTCTTTGTTTAAAACTTTTATTGCCGAAGAAGAAGGCGAAACCTTAGGGATGGCACTTTTTTATGATAGATTTTCTACCTGGGTGGGCAAATCATTGCATTTAGAAGACCTTATTGTGCGGGAACAACATCGCAAAAAAGGTGTTGGCAAAGCCCTGTTTACTAAATTTTTTGAATACGCCTATGAAAACGGTTATAACCGGGCAGAATGGGCGGTGTTGGATTGGAATACACCGGCGGTGAATTTCTATAAAGATGCGGGAGCTACCGTTTATGATGATTGGCAAATTTGTCAGATTGATAGAAGTGGTATTGAAAAATATTTATCTCGATAAACAAACATGGAAATATATAAATTTGGCGGCGTTTCCATAAAAGATGCGGAAGGCGTAAGACGGATAGCTAAGATAGTGCAGGACACAGAATTTACCAAGGGCATAATTGTTATTTCTGCCATGGGAAAAATGACCAATGCTTTTGAGGAATTGATAGCGGCTTATTTAAACAAGGATTCCCATTTAGCGGAGTTATTAAAAGAAATTGAGAATTACCATTATCAAATTGCAAAAAGCCTTTTTAAAGAATTTACTCATCCTGTTTTTAGTAAAATCCGAGGAAACTTTGAGCAGATTAGGGCTTTTATCCAACAAAATAAATCTGATGATTATAATTTTGTTTATGACCAAATGGTTAGCGTGGCAGAATTGGTTTCTTCTAAGATAGTAAGTGCTTATTTTAATCAGATAAATTTGGCTAATACTTGGTTAGATGTCCGGAATTGTATTAGAACTAATAGCCAATATAGGGAAGCTCTGGTGGATTGGGAATATACTAAAAAACGCATTCAGAAATTAATAGATAATAATCAACTTTATATTACCCAGGGTTTTATTGCCCAAGGTGTTGATGGTGCTACTACTACGTTAGGTAGAGAAGGGTCTGACTATACCGGAGCTGTTTTTGCGTATTGCTTAAATGCCCGGAGCCAGACTATATGGAAAGATGTAGATGGTGTTCTTAATGCAGATCCAAGAAAGTTTAAAAATTCTGTCTTACTCAATAGAATTTCTTACGAAGAAGCAATAGAGATGGCATTTTACGGAGCATCGGTAATACACCCAAAAACTATCCAGCCTTTGCAACAAAAATCAATTCCGCTAAAGGTAAAGTCATTTCGTAATCCCAAAAATGAAGGAACTACTATTTGTAAAGGCATACCTATAAGCCCAGATATACCTTGCTTTATTTTAAAGGAAAAGCAAATATTGTTGAGCTTATCTTCTTTGGATTTTGCATTTATCGTAGAACGAAATATTAGTTATATTTTTGGGTTGTTGCATCGGTACAAAATAAAAGTAAACCTGATTCAAAATTCGGCAATTAGCTTTTTAATCTGTTTGGAGGACAAATACCACAATTTTGATTTTTTAATTCGGCAATTGGATACTCATTTTAATATTAGCTACGAAAAAGATTTGCGGTTATACACTATAAGACATTTTTCTGATGAGGCTGTAAAAAAAATAGAAGCATTGGGGAAAGTTTTGTTTAAACAATCCAGTACCAAAACCGTACAACTGGTTATTCGTTAAATTTTATATCTTTGAACCGGCCAACTCAATAAATCATGAGCTTAGTAACATCCAAAGAAATTGCAAAAGTAATCCACGTAGATAAGTATGGTTTTGTGGGTACTTTTATGGGTTGGATTTTGCTTAAAACTCTACGAATTTCAAAGCTAAATCATATTTATAATGAACATAAAGAATTGGATGGAGAAAGGTTTCTAGAGGCTATTGTAGATGATTTAAAAATACAGTTTGAAATTCCTGAAGAGGATTTAAAACGTATTCCCAAGACGGGTGCATTTATCACTATTTCTAATCATCCTCTTGGTGGAGTGGACGGTATTTTACTGTTGAAATTACTTTCCGAAAAACGGCCTGATTTTAGAGTAATTGCTAATTTTTTATTGCAACGCATTGTTCCGCTAAAAGACTATTTTATGCCGGTAAATCCTTTTGAAGATAGGAAAGATGCACATTCCAGTGTAAGTGGTATGAAGGCGGCCTTGCTTCATCTTAGAGAAGGGAAACCGCTGGGTATTTTTCCGGCAGGTGAAGTATCTACTTATAAGGATGGGAAACTTATTGTGGACAGGCCATGGGAGCAAAGTGCGGTAAAGTTGATACATAAAGCCAAAGTGCCTGTAATCCCTATTTATTTTCATGCAAAAAACAGTAAAATTTTTTATTTTTTGTCCCGTATTAATGACACCCTGCGAACTGCTAAACTTCCTTCTGAATTGTTATCTCAGAAAAACAGGATAATCAAAGTCCGGATTGGAAAACCGATTACTGCAGAAGATCAGGCACAGTTTGATGATATTAAGAAGTTTTGCTATTTCTTAAGGCGTAAAACGTATATGTTGGCCAATCCTTTTCAAGCAAATACACGTTTAATAAAAACGCCAAATTTAAAGATTTCCAGAAGCCCAAAAGATATAATATCTCCGGTTGCTTTAAACAAATTAGAAAGTGAATTAGCACTATTGCGAACCGATGATTCCCGGCTGCTGGAAACAAAAAATTATGAAGTTTTTTTGGCTCGGCCTGATAAAATACCTAATATATTAAAAGAAATAGGGCGGTTGAGAGAAATTACCTTTAGGGAAGTAGGAGAAGGAACTAATAACGAGATAGACTTGGATGTGTATGATAATTATTATCAGCACATGTTTCTTTGGGACAATCAGCAGAAGTGTTTGGCAGGAGCATACAGGATGGGTTTGGGGAGCTATATTTTTAAAAAATATGGGGTTAACGGATTCTACATCTCTACTTTATTTAGGTTAGAACCGGAACTGAACGGTATGATGGAAAAGACAATAGAAATGGGTAGGGCGTTTATAATAAAAAGTTACCAACAAAAGCCTATGCCATTGTTTCTGCTTTGGAAAGGTATTGTTCATGTGACTTTGCGTTATCCGGAACACAAATTTCTAATGGGAGGTGTAAGCATTAGTAACCAGTTTTCAAATTTTTCCAAATCACTGATGATAGAGTTTATGAAATCTCATTACTACGACCCTTACTTGGCTCAGTATATTCATCCCAAAAAAGAATATAAGGTAAAGCTGAAAGACGCTGATAAAGATTTTGTTTTTGATGCCAGTGCGGCAGATATGACCAAATTTGATAAAATAATAGATGAAATAGAGCCGGGGGCATTGCGGTTACCGGTTTTATTAAAGAAATATGTAAAGCAAAATGCCAGTTTGTTAGCTTTTAATGTTGACCCCAAGTTTAACAATGCCGTAGATGGTTTAATGTATATTCGTATAGCAGATCTACCGGAAAGTACGGTAAAACCGGTTATGGAGGAGTTCCAGGCCGAGTTAGAAAGGAAATTAGCCGAAAACAATAATATTAATGCAGAATAAAAAGGAGTTTCCAAAAGTAGCAGTATTTGGCGGCGGTAGCTGGGCTACTGCATTGGTAAAAATATTGTCAGAAAAATTGACGGAAATTGGTTGGTATATGCGAAACGAGCAGACCATTGAATATATAAAAAAGAATAGGCGTAACCGCAATTATATCAGTTCGGTGGAGTTTAAGCCAGAGCAGTTGCTACTGAGTAGTAATATAGATGAACTAATAACTTACGCAGATTATCTTATCCTTGCCATACCTTCTGCGTTTTTAAATGAGGCCTTAAATAAAGTAAATGTTATTCCCACTGATAAAGTTATATTTTCGGCCATTAAAGGCATAGTGCCGGAGAGTGGAAAAATAGTAGGGGAGTACCTCAATGAAAAATATAATATTCCGTACAGAAACATTGGTGTAATAACAGGACCTTGCCATGCCGAAGAAGTAGCATTAGAACGATTGTCTTATCTCACCATTGCCTGTCAGGACGAAACTAAGGCCAAAATTATGGCCGATATGCTCAATAACCGATACATTATTACGAAAATATCGGATGATATTGTGGGTACGGAATATGCGGCTGTTTTAAAAAATATTTACGCCATTGCAGCGGGTATTGCTCATGGCCTGCGTTATGGCGATAATTTTCAGGCAGTTTTAATGGCCAATGCCACAAGAGAGATGAAAAGATTTATAAAAAAGGTACATAAAGTAAAACGCAATATAAATCATACGGCGTATCTGGGCGATTTGCTGGTTACCGGTTATTCTTCTTTTAGTAGAAACCGCATGTTTGGAAATATGATTGGAAAAGGCTATACAGTAAAATCTGCAATAATGGAAATGAATATGATTGCCGAAGGGTTTTATGCAGTAAAATCTGCTTATAAAATCAGCCAAATAAAATCAGCCAAAACACCTATTATAGATACGGTATATAGAATTCTTTATGAGAATAAAAACCAAAAGAAAGAATTTAAGGAGCAAAATGAAAAAGTTTAAGCGAGTTTATTACATTATATCATACCGTTACGTTACCAATGATTTTTGTTTTTTAAACAGCCCCTCGTGCAATGCCAGTAAGGCTTCCTTTTTATATTCAGTTTTTATTAGTAGCGACATATTATAGTCGCCATGCCTTTGCTTTCCCCCGAAAAATTTCCGGCCAAACAAATAATACTTAGATTAGTATCTACTGTAATTTTTCCGTACTCTTCCAATTCTTTTGTTATTTTTGTCAAAGCGTAATCATTATCTATAGTAAGCGAAACTGCTACTTCGGAGGTAGTAATCATATCGATAGCAGTTTTATACTTTTCAAAAACTTCAAAAATTTTCTTTAAAAAACCATAAGCCATCAACATTCGGTATGATTTAATTTTAATGGCCGTGATGCTGTCTTTTGCGGCAATGGCCCTTACACCAACACGCTTTTTACAATTGCTAATAAGTGTGCCGTAATCATAAGGCTTAAATGTGTTTTTTAGCCATACCGATATGCCGTTTTTTTGGGCAGGAATAATACTTTGCGGATGTAAAATCTTTGCACCAAAATAGGCCAGTTCGGCAGCTTCATCAAAAGAAATTTCATTAATAGCCGAGGTGTTTTTCACATATCTGGGGTCGTTGTTTTGCATGCCGCTTATATCTGTCCAAATTTCAATTTGGCGGGCGTTTAAAGCGGCACCTATTATAGAGGCTGTATAGTCGCTACCACCTCTTTTAAGGTTGTCTGTTTTTCCCAACGCATTTCTGCAGATAAAACCTTGCGTGATGTAGGTGGTAATTTGCTCTTTTTTAATCAGTTTTTGCAATTGTGATTCTATTTGTTCATAAACCGGTTCGCCCATTTCATTCAGTATCATAAAATCCAAAGCCGAAATTAAAGCAGTGGCATGATGCTGTTCTTCTTGCAAAAATTGAAAGAGATTAGTGGATAAAATTTCGCCTTGAGCCACAATTATTTTCTCATCATTAAAAGTTTTTAAAGAATTAAAAATTTTGGATATAAAGACGTTGGCTTCTCCCTTTTTTTTGTTAGTACTATATAACTCTTTAATTAAAATCTCATATTCAGAATATAACGTGTCTATTAATTCATTGGCTTGAGCCAAATGGTTTTCGGCTTTGAGTTTTATGTAATCTAACAAGGCATTGGTAGTGCCCGAAACAGCAGATAATACCACTATTTTTAGTTCTTTATCATTATTTATAATGGCACTTACTTTTCTGATATTTTCTGCATTGCCTACAGAAGTGCCGCCAAATTTGAGAATTTTCATCTTTAAAAAATATTATACAAAAATTGCCTTAGCACTCATAAAATGCAATTTTTTGGCTGTATTTTTACAAAATACAAACAAGGTGTTTAATTTTAAACAACTGTTTAATAGCCTTATCTTTGTTCAAAATTTTTTTAATAAGCATATAAACTATCACCATGAAAACAGTACAGCAAGCGGTAAGAGAAATAATAAATAAGACTCCATTTATAGAAGAGGCTCTTTATGATAAACTAATAAACGTTTCTTCTCTGGCAAGAATGGTAAAACCCGAAGTAGAAACTATTCTTCGCAAGGAGATAAAAGATGGTGCCATAATGATGGCCCTAAACCGTTTATCTCCATCTAACACGTTGAAAATTAGACGGAATATTAAAAAGATAACATTTTCCTCCGGTGATTTTATTACCAGATCTAACCTTTGTGATTATACATTTAAAAATACTGCTACTTTGGTGCCGGGGATTACGGAATTAATTACTGAAATAGGTGCCGATAGTGATAGCTTTTTTACTGTTTCTCAAGGTGTTTTTGAGACCAATATTGTTATCAGTAAAAAAATTAAAGATAAGGTTGAACGTATTTTTAAAAAGGAAGAAATCTTATGGTCTGAAGATCAATTGGCCTCTATTACCATAAAATTGCCGAGAGACAATGTAGAACAGCCTGGTATTTATTATTTTATTTTAAAACAAATGGCTTGGGCTAATATTACTGTTATCGAAATTATTTCCACCACTCACGAAATAACTTTAGTGGTAAGGGAAAAAGAAATAAAGAACGCTTTTTCTATTTTGATAGATCTTAAAACAAATTGATTGCCAATAGTTTATCCTGTTTTATACTTTTTTAAAAATATTAGCGTTTAAAATTATACCATGTAAACATACATGTAAACATGGTTTCGCTAAATACATATATAAACCAGGAGTCTATGAAAAGAACTTTATCTATCCACAAGCGGCAGGTAACCGTTAATGTTGCTTCTACGCTTGCACCTTATTCAGGTTCATTTACTCATGCAGAAGCAGCTCATCTCTTAAGGCGGACTCTCTTTGGGCCTACACTCTCACAAATTAATAAAGCCGTAAATGACGGGCTTACGCAAACTGTAACCAACCTTTTAAGTCAATATCCAATACAGCCGCCACTGTGTACGGATAACCGAGATGTGGTGAGTATTGGTGATTCCTGGGTGGGAAAGCCCTTGCCCAGTCAGAATACAAACGAGGTAAATCAAACGCGTTTACGGTCATTACGAGCTTGGATTATAGAGAGAGTAACCCAGCATGACAATTTTAGCATAGTAGAAAAATTGAGTTTTTTTTGGCAAAACCACTTTTCTTGTGCTTTTAATTTTAGCGATCATCAAGGTGATTATTCCTATCTAAAATTGATTAGAGACAACTGCTTAGGAAATTTTAAGCAATTGATTAAAGATATAACCGTAGAGCCGTTAATGCTTAGGTTTTTAAATGGAAACACCAATACCGGTAAAAAGCCCAATGAAAATTTTGCCCGTGAACTTTTTGAGTTATATACCATTGGTAAAGGCCCTCAACAGGGGGCGGGTGATTATACGCACTATACGGAATATGATATTATGGAGGCTGCAAAAATTCTTTCCGGATGGAGATATAAAGATATTAAAGCTACCGAACTGCCACTAATTTCATCAGAATTTGTACCCTCCAGACACGACACGTCAGAAAAAACATTATCTGATAAATTTAATAATGCCGTTATTTCCGAAAACGGAGCCGATGAATACAAAGATTTAATAGATGTAATTTTTCAGCAAGATCAGGTGGCAAAATTTATATGTGGTAAACTCTATCGGTATTTTGTGAATATAGGCATGGAAGATCAAATAGATCAAAATGTGATAAACGGTATGGCTCAGACTTTAATAGCCAATAATTATGAAATACAACCGGTATTACAAGAATTGTTTTTGAGCCAACATTTTTATGATATTGCCAACAGGGGCACCATCATTAAAAATCCGTTGGAATTATGGGCAGGAATTTTAAAATCAACCAATTCCGGTCTTTCCGCTCTCAACTTAAACACTGAAGACCATTACGGTATGCTTATGCGGATACATTACCAATTACGAGATGCCGGATTAAACTATTTTAATCCGCCAAGTGTTGCCGGCCTTACAGCCTATTATTTGGAACCGTCATTTTCACACCTCTGGATAAACAGTTCATTGATAACTACCCGGTTTAACACATCAGATTTATTTACTTTATCCAAGGGTTTGCGTAGCAATGGAAATAGTTACAAAATAAATCTTTTAGGATTTTTAGCTGTGTTGGAAGCAGAATCCAATCCCAAAGAAGCTGAAATCCTTATTGACCAATTGGAAATATTGTTTTGTTGCAAACCGTTACAACTTAGCCAGCGAGATGCTCTAAAAAAGACCTTAACAGACGGATTGCCTGATTTTGAATGGACTATAGAATACACCAATTACCTTAATAATCCGGCAGACCAAGATGCTGCAGATTTAGTTGAACAGCGTATAAAAATGGTGCTGTCTCAATTATTTAAAATGCCCGAATTCCAAATCCAATAAAACTTACCAAACATGAAAAGAAGAGATTTTATAAGAAAAGCCGGTTTGTCTTCTGTGGCATTGCCTCTGGTGGCCAATAAAATGAGCTATCAAACTGTAATGAAAACTTTATTTTCTGTGGATGAATCAGTTGAGGATAGGGTATTGGTAATCATTCGAATGAATGGTGGAAATGATGGGCTCAACACAGTAATTCCACTGAATTACTACGATAATTTGGTTGTTCAAAGGCAAAATATAATCTTGCCTGAGCGGGATATTTTGGATTTGGAAATGTCTAATTTGGGCTTTCACAGTACCATGTCCGGAATGCGAAATATGTTTAAGGAAGGCAATTTGTCCATTATCCAAAATGTGGGTTATCCCAATGCCAACCGATCGCATTTTAAATCAACAGATATTTGGACCCGAGGCCTTATCAACAATAATGGTTCTACCGGATGGCTGGGTAGGTATTTAGATGGAAACTATCCCAATTTCCCTGATGATTATCCCAATACCGAAAATGAAGATCCGTTTGCTATAAGTTTTGGCCATTTGGTCTCGGCTACTTGTCAGGGACTAATGTCTAATTTCTCTCTCGCTGTAGAAGATCCGGAAAACGTACGTCAGTTGAGTACTTCTGTAAATGTTTTTGAAGATTCTACGTACGGAGACCATTTAAAGTTTATCAGTTCTATGATAGACCAAACCAATGCTTATAGTGTTCAGATAGAAGATGCTATGAATAGAGGCAATACTTTGTCACAGAAATACGATGATGAAAATAAATTGGCAGAACAATTACGAAACGTAGCCCAACTCATCTCCGGCGGCTTAAAAACAAAAATCTATATTTTAAACGTAAACGGTTTTGATACGCATAGCGGCCAGGTAGAATCCGGAAATCCTAATGTAGGCGAACATCAAGTTTTATTAAAAACCATTTCAGATGCGGTAGAAGCTTTTCAAGATGATTTAAAATTGTTAAAATTAGAAGAACGCGTTCTGGGTATGACATTTTCAGAATTTGGCCGCCAGATTGCTTCTAATGACAGTTATGGTACAGACCATGGCGAGGCTGCTCCTATGTTCTTATTTGGAAACTGTTTTAATAGCCAGGTGATGGGAGATAATCCGGTTATTTCTAACAAAATAGAAAGACAAAAAGCCTTGGATTACCAGTTTGACTTTAGGGATATTTATGCCTCTATTTTGAGAGATTGGTTCTTAGCTCCCGAGTCGGAAATTCAATCTTTATTTGAACATCAGGTTACTTATTATCCGTTATTTGCATGCAAAGAAGACCAACCAGATAATCAATTGATGCGTTTAATAAACGTTTATCCAAACCCCACTGTAAATACCGCTACACTGGCATTTTCTAGCAATTCTGAAGATGTACGTGTGGTAATGTTTGACTTAAGGGGTCGTCTTGTAAAGCAGGTATTCTCCCGAGCTTTGGATGAAGGTCCACACCAAGTGCCAATAGACGTATCCGGTTTATCCGCCGGAATGTATGTAGTAAAAGTGTTAAAAGAATCCGGTGATTTGAGTGTTAAGTTGTTGAAAACTAAATATTAAAAACTAATAGAATCAACGGATGTCGGAGGCCTGTCAGCTTTTTAAATTTTTACCTACCGTTCTCTGTTTTTCTTGGCAAAGAAGTAGAAAAGATAGGCTATAATTACCAGTATTATAAAAGGAAGGTAGGTGCCTATAAAAACGCCAATTTCATAGCCACTATCCGGAGCATCTTTAATTTTTTGTTCTATATCTACTTGTTGGAAAAAGAGAAAATACATTGTTAACGTCTAAATTTTTGTAAAGCAGTTTTTGTAAAATCAGAAAGCACTAATTTACCACTTATTTCTGCCCTTTCTTCTAACAATTTGTCCCAGTGTTCTGTGTTTTTCCAACTGATAGCTTTTATTTTATATAAAGCTTCAGGGTTGTAAATGGCCAGTTTTTCGGCTAAGTCCGTTACATAATCATCCATTTCACTTATTTTGTCAAAAACTCTGGCGTATAATCCGTGATTTTGAGCCCAATAGGCTGTATGCCATTCCGTAGCATCGTAGGTCAGTTTGTTCATGGCTGCTACACCTATTTTTCTGGAAACCGCCGGTTCAATGACAAAAGGCCCAATGCCGATACTTAGTTCGGATAGTTTTATTGATGCCTTTTCTGTGGCAAAACAATAATCCGTTGCAGCGATAAGCCCTACACCGCCACCTACAGCTTTTCCCTGTACTCTGCCTAAAATGGTTTTTTTACACTTACGCATGGCATTTATCACTCGGGCAAATCCAGAGAAAAATGACTTTCCTTGTTCAAAATTTTCGATGGCTGTTAGTTCATTAAAAGATGCCCCGCCACAGAAAGCCCCTTTGCCTTCGCTCTGTAAGATAATAACCCTTGTTTCTGTGTTTTGACTGAGCCTGTTAATATTTTCTACTAATCGATTTAACAAATTTGACGGCAACGAATTGCCGGCAGGATGAGAAAAGGTAAGATAGGCTAAATGTCCTCTTAGACTGGTTAAAACTGAACCCTGATTCATAATTTATTTATCAAATTCCAAACTATTGGTAGTTACACTTCGGTCTATTTTTCGCATTAAACCTTGTAATACATTACCTGGGCCTACTTCTGTAAATTCGGTTGCCCCGTCTTTTATAATTTGCTGGATAGATTGTGTCCATTTTACAGGTGCTGTGAGTTGGGCTACCAGGTTTTTCTTAATCTCATCAGCATTGTTTACGGCATTTGCGGTAACATTTTGGTAAATAGGGCATTTAGGGGTGTTAAAAGTTGTTTTTTCAATGGCATCCGCCAATTCTTCTCTTGCCGGTTCCATAAGTGGCGAATGAAAAGCCCCTCCCACGGGCAACACCAGAGCTCTTCTGGCACCTGCTTCGGTAAGTTTATCACAGGCTTGATTTACGGCATCTATTTCACCGCTAATGACCAGTTGGCCGGGGCAATTATAATTGGCCGGTACTACCACGCCTGAGGTTTCGCGGCATATTCTTTCAACAATCTTATCTTCTAAGCCCAGCACGGCTGCCATAGTGGATGGTTGCGTTTCACATGCTTTTTGCATGGCCATAGCACGTTTTGATACCAAACTTAGTCCGTCTTCAAAATTGAGTGTGCCATTAGCAACCAAAGCAGAAAATTCACCCAGAGAATGGCCGGCTATCATTTCCGGTTTAAATTTGTCTCCTGCAATTTTTGCCAAAATAACCGAATGCAAAAAAATGGCCGGTTGGGTTACTTTGGTTTGCTTTAGGTCATCAGTAGAACCTTTAAACATAATATCGGTTATGGAAAATCCCAGAATTTCATTGGCAGCTTTAAAAAGTTCCTGAGCCTGATTAGATTTTTCGTAAAGTTCTAATCCCATTCCGGTAAACTGAGCTCCTTGACCGGGAAAAATGTATGCGTGCATGTTGGTTTAGTATTTAATCTTTATAATCTTACTCACACAAAAATAAAAAATATAATCGGGTTTAGTTTACAATACAGATATTTTTCTATTTTAGGGAACTGTAATGAAAACTAACCGAATAAAATCTGCCCGAAAGATATATTTAATCTTAGCATCACTATTTATTACTTCTTTGGTGGTGTCTAACCTTATCTTTCAAAAATTTTTCTCATGGGATTTTCTTGGTATTTATACTTTTGAAATCTCTGTGGGTATTTTACCTTATCCGCTTACTTTTTTGGTAACAGACTTAATATCAGAAATTTATGGTAAAAAGATGGCCAATCAGGTGGTGACAGCAGGTATTTTTGCTTCCTTTTTTTCCTTATTAATTATTTACACGGCCGATGTAGTGCCCGCCACCCCTTGGTCTCCGGTATCGGATCAAACTTTTAATCATGTATTCGGGTTTTCTATTGTAGCTGTTTTTTCTTCTATGATAGCGTATTTACTGGCTCAGTTTATTGATATTAAATTGTATCATTTTTGGAAATCTCTTACAAAAGGCAGGCATTTGTGGTTACGTAATAATTTTTCTACCATTACTTCGCAGTTTTTAGATACTTTTTCTGTCTTATTTCTACTTTGTTCTTTTTCGGTAATAGAATGGCACAGGTTTGGAGAATTATTAATAAACGGATTTTTGTTTAAAGTGTTGATTGCTCTATTAGACACGCCGCTGTTATATCTTGCAGTTTATCAGCTCAGGTCATTTTTTAATATTGCACCATGCGAGGAAGTAGCTATGGATTAAGGTGCAATGGGTTGTAATTGTAATAAATGTTTTTACAACGCTATTGTTAGTCAATAAGATTGTGGTGCATGGCGTATAGCACCAACCCTATTCTGTTTTTTACATTCAGTTTTTTAAAGCATTGTTCCCGGTACCCGTCTATAGTTTTTGGGCTTAGGCACATAACATCGGCTATCTCTTTGTAGGTCATTTCCGTACAAGCGTGTTGTAAGAACTCTTTTTCTCTAGGTTGCAGGTTTATTTTGTCTTTCTTTTTTTCTTTTTTATGTAATGATTGCACCAATATATCAGAAACCCGTTTGGTATGATAATAACCTTCCTCAATAACGGAATTAAGAGCTTCTAAAAGGGTTTGTGGATGAATATCTTTGAGCAAATATCCTTTAGCTCCGTTTTTTATCATCTTTAAAATGGATTCTTCATCGTCTTCCATGGAAAGAGCCAATACTTTTAAATCCGGATAGTGTTTACTTATTTCGGCCATTGTTTCTATACCGTTCATTACGGGCATATTTACATCCATTAAAAGTATATCGGGCAGTTTGTGTTCCCTTTTTAAGATATTTAAGATGACTTTGCCATTATTAGCCTCTAAGGTAACATTAAAATTGTCAAATGAATTAATAAGCCCTTTTAAAGAGCGTGCAAATAACAAATGGTCATCTACTATTCCTACGGTATAATCGGTCATGGTATTAGTTTAAAGGATATTTTATAGATAATTTTACGCCTTCATTTTTTCCGGATTGGAGTTTATAATCCGCTCCTATTAGTTTGGCTCTGGTTTCCATGTTTAAAAGGCCGTTGCCTTTTGTGTTTGTGTCTTTGTCAAAACCAATGCCATTGTCCATAGCGTTAATTTCTAAAAAACGCTGGCCAAAATTAATATCGGCATGTAATTGATTAGATTTTGAATGTTTAATGGAATTGGATAAAAATTCTTGAATAATTCTAAATAAAATAATTTCATGGGTGTCATCTATATCTTTGCATTTACCGGTTATTTTTAAATCTGCCACTATTTTATTGAGCTTGTTTAGCCTGTTTATTTCATTTTCTACGGCCTCGCAAAGCCCAATCCGTTTTATGTATTCTGTATTTAACAACTTAGAAATTCCTCTTATCTCTTGTAAGCTGGTGGTTAAAATTTCCGAAGTTTCACTCAGGATATTTAGCTCATTATCTTTTACCGATGGCAACACCATATTTAGTTGCATAATGGCTACTGATAACAATTGCCCTATGTTGTCATGTAATTCCCAGCTAATATTTTGCAGGGTCTGCTCCCGGGCTTCTAATTGGGCCCTTGTAATTTCTTGTTTAAAGAGTTGCTCCTGTTCTTTTTGCCTAAAAACATACTTTATTTTTCTATTCTGAAAAATTGAAAAAATAATAACAATAACCACTACTAATACTAATACCGTAATACTGGTGATTAGAAGTAATGTGGTGGCATTTTCATCCATAATGTCCTTTTTTTAAATCATTCACTATGTTTTTTCTGATGCTGTCAGTTGTTTTCGCAATGTCTCATCTTCTTTGATAAATTGGTTTTTTTTTGCTTAAAAATGCTAAACAGCACCAAAAAAGCTATGATAAAGATAAGAATTATTAAAGTACTAAGTATTATAACTAATCGCGTTTGCTCCATATAAATCCAAATGAGAAAATGACATACATGGCAATGGACAGCACATAGTTGATGAGATACAATTTCCGCTGTGTGGCATCACCAAATTTAAGGCTATCTGCTACCACCGTAAAAGGGATGGTAGAAGTATAATACACCAGTAGTCCTACATTTATCCAAAATGGAACGGAACGCTGAAACCGGATAATTTTTTCTGACTGTAATAATTCTATAAAATAGAAAATAATACAAATGGTTAGAAATAAAGAACCTAAAACATCCGGATACTTAGACCAGGCTGTTAAAATATCTTGTATAAAAACCCAGTTAATAATGGAAACTATTAAAAATAGTACAAAAAATAGTACAATTATTTTTTTGTAATTTGATGTGCTTAAAGATTTATAATAAATTAAAAACAACATAGGATAAACCAAAAAGTATAAAATATTAAAAATAAAACTGTTGTATTTAATTCCTTTTTCATCTTCATAATAGAGACCCAGTTCAGCATGAAAGAGGCCCAATAATTCTGCCAAAACAATTAGCCAAAGCACCCAGATAATATATCTAAAACCGGTATTTTTATATTTAAAATAAAATACTGTTGCCAAAATAGCGGCCAGTATTTCTGAGTACAACCCTATTGTCCTGTAGATATCGAGCATTTACTTTGTTTTTAGTTATAGCTTGCAGGTGGTGTGTTTGTGTTTTTATTATACAATAAGCCATCTTCTTTATTTGCAAGATTAATAGAGAAACTTGCTCGTTGCATATCGCCTTGTTCTTGTTGCATATTTTCTCCAATGTCTTCTCGTATCATTTTTTTTAGAAAAACCACTTGTGGTTTGCCGCCTCTGTCTTCTAAAGTATAACCGGATTGGGTGTCGTTTTCTTTGGTAGTGGGAGCTATAAAGAAGGTTTGTTGGTCTTTTTGTTCGTCTTTATCTGTAGATACACTGAGGTAAAATAATAAACCTTCTGGTGTAATGTCCTGCTCTTTTGAACGCTGTTCTACATAGGCTATGTAATTTTTTAGTTCAGGTAAGCTGAGCCAGATTTTACGAGTATCTTCAAACTCATCACCGTATTTCTTTTTTAGTGTATTCCTGAATAAAGAAATTCGTTCCGTTAAATAGTTTTGGTGCATGTCTATGGCTTTTTCTGTACTTATCAGGTGGCTGAGCATTTCTTTAGTAGGCTTCTGTGTTTGGGGGTCGTCTTTTTCAGTTGGATTGCTATTGCTACAAGCCAACAAAGTAAGAGTTCCAATAATCAAAAATAGATTTAAAAAGAGTTTAGGTTTAATGTTTACGGTTTTCATAATTTGTGTTTTTTTAGATTAATAGTTTGCAAATTACAACTTTTTACCCATTGGCTATATGGGGGTTTTTCCCCCTAATAAAAGGGTGCTTTTCTGAATTGTTTTTGGGTACTTTTCCTCTTGAGGAGTGTGGTTTGTTTTTCCACCTTTGTAACAACAAAAATGAAAAAGGAAAAAAACGAGAAATTATTAAGCCATACTTCTTTCTCTCTCTTACAAACTACTGCTATGAAAAACAAATTGCTATGAAAAAGAAATTTCTCTACCGGCTTAATA
>PDQE01000015.1 GCA_002747735.1 Flavobacteriales bacterium
TGCAAGTGTTTGGCGTAAGCCTTATTGGTATATAAGGCCTCCATTACTTTTAAGGCATTTTGCAAATCTGTAATGGTTTCAAAAAGCGGAACTATGTCCACCGGTATCTGCTTTGGAAAGGCAAACAGCTTTAGCATGGCGTAAACCTGCATTACGTTTAAAACGGTTTGATTATTACTTATTATATAGCGGTTACAGGCTTTTTCACCATTATTTTTCTGAATAGTTTTAATGGCTTTTATAGTGGCAATAGTTTTAAGGGTGTCATTATCATCTGTGTCAATAGAAATTTCTTCATCGGGTAGGTTGCTTAAAATCTTTAGCTGATTGGCTTCATCTAAGTCGCTGTAATTATGAGCAAATATTGATAATCCTTTTTCGATTGTTTTTTTAACAATTTCATTAAATACATTGTTGTGGAATCTACTGTCTTGCCTGATGTCTAATGAAGCAAAATGGTAACCGAAGAGTTGTATTTTGTTTAGTAAACTGTTAATGTCATTTAGGTAGAGCGATTGGTGCTCATTGCGAATAATTTCTTTAATTTCTAAAAGTTTGCTTTTTAATTCCGGTAAGGAAATGGTTTGTGAATTATCAGGATTTATAAAACCGGCATAAAGGTGTTCTTCCAGATAGGCAACTTTATCTTCTACGCCTCTAAAGGTGAGTTTTCGCTTTAGTTTTCTTATATCGCGATAATAATTTTTTAATACCGTTTCTTTTAGCCTGTTGGCCACTTTTACTGTAGTGTCTGCAGTAACAAAAGGATTTCCGTCTCTATCTCCTCCGGGCCAAAAACCTACATTGATAATATCATTGTTTATAGGTGCATCCTCAAAAATGTTTTGTTGTATATAATCAAAAATTTCACCAAAAGAATAATAAAAGACATTCTCTAAATACCAGATAAGGCTTACAGCTTCATTGTAAGGAGTTGGTTTGCTGCGTTTTAAGAATGGTGTTTTGCCTAATTGTGCCAATAAGTTGGTAATGGTGGGCAAATCATTTACTTTAATGGCTTCGGTAAGGTCTGTGATAATTCCCAATACTGCACCTGGATAAAACTGTGTTGGATGAGCCGTTAATACAATGCGTACCTTAAAAGCCTCAAGGTATTTTTTTAACTCTTCTTTTTTATTAGTGTTTGCAGCGTTTTCTTTTAGATTTCGTACCGTACCTACACCGGCCATATTATTAACGGTGGTAAAAGCTGCATCTTCTATGGCATCAAAAAGAACAACCTGCCGTTCTATATATTGAATAAAACGAAAAAGGAGATTGAGTTGGCTGGTTTTATTTCTTCTGGCTTGGTATTTTTTAAAAAAAGTGTTTACAATGGTAGTAGGATCATCACCATCTGCATAGCCCTTTTTGCACGTCTCGTGAAAGAGTGGTAGCAACGTACCCGTTTTTGTAATGGTATCAAATGGCAGGGTGGTAAAAATACTGTCATAAAGTTGATATTTAGATTGAACACTTTGTTTAAATCTAATCAATTTTGGTTGTAAAGACATTTTTTTAAAATTTATTTGGGCAAAATTACTAAAGCCTGACAAAAAGCTGCCAATTTCACACAAAATATTACAGATTATGTAATCTTTGTTTTATCTTAACTTTTTATTTTTAGCCGAGGATGAGATAAAATTTATTCAGATGAAGCATTTTTTAAAAAGTCATAGCATTGTTATGCATATAAAAAGCTCATCAAAAAAATATTTAAGAATTATTATCCTTTTTGTCTATATCCTTTTTATCGCTTTTTCTGGGTGCCAGTTTATAAATTAAATACCCAAAACCTATTACAAAGTGGAGTATGACCACTGCCATGATAAAGTAGTACCAAAAATCAGAATTGCCCATTGGTGAAATTTTTAAATATTTTGCAAAGTTACCATTACATTTTGTTTTATGGGCATTTTGTAAATAAAAAAGGCCACCTGATTCCGGTAGCCTCAACTCTTTCCTGCTCTTAGCTATTTTCCAACTCCGAGCTTGAGTTTTTATAGAACGTAATTTTTTAATTTTTATTTTTATGTTGGCAAATTATTGTTCCGTAAAGCATACAAACCTGAGTTCGATTAATATTGTGACCACAGCTTTCTCTATTTTTGATTAGAAATTTCATGAAATTTTCGAGTAATATCGAGATATTACGAGGAGATTTCGGGAAATTTATGGCAAAAAGAAGAAAGTCTTAACAACAAACGTATATAACACCTCATAAGATTAACCGAATTCAGGTTACGAAGCAGCTGTTAGCAAAGAGAACAGACTCAAATTTAGGTTGTAGAATATTATTAAAATGCAACAAATTGGTTTAGCTCTGGATGAATAATTCGGATTATTGAAATATACTTTTCTTAAACTATTTCCATTTTCTTTAATAAAAATGAGGCATTCATGTTTTTACAAACACCTTTTTTTAGGCGGTAGTCAAAATGGAGTTCATCATCAATAATTTCGGCATCAAAATAGTAATTTTCTACCTCGGGGTGTGCTGCGGATATTTCACAGAGACTCAGGTCATGGGTAGCGATAATTCCCGAGGAATGTGTGCTGATTAATCGTTTTACAAACTTCATAGAACCCAAGGCTTTATCTGTACTGTTTGTGCCTTTGAGGATTTCGTCCAGAACGATAAAATAATTGTCTTTTTCTATACTTTTTACAATAAATTTAAGGCGTTTTAATTCCGCAAAGAAATACGATTCATTATCGGTTAGAGAATCCGAAGTTCGCATACTGGTGATTAATTTTATTGGCTTGTAAGTAAATTTTTCAGCACAAACAGGTAAACCTAAATTGGCCATTACAATTGCCAAAGAAACCGTTCGTAAAAAGGTGCTTTTTCCGGCCATATTGGCTCCTGTAATGATAAAGAATGAGTCCGATGTAATGGTAAAATCATTGTTTATTCTATTTGCTTCGGGTAAAAGCGGATGGCCAAATTGTTTGCTTTGGATAATATTTTCTCCGGTTGTTATACCCGGGAAGACATAATCCGGATGGTTATAAGTAAAATTAGCCATACTGTTATAAGCATCAAAAAAAGCGATAACCCTAAACCATGCCGCAGCATTTTGGCCATATTTTTTAATCCATTTCTCTACCCTGTTTGCCTGATGTAAATCTCTTAAAAATAAGGCATTGCCTATAAGTCCGATGATTAAATTATTTCGTTGGTCAAACGCATCCAGAATTTTAGAAAACTTTCTAAAAATTCCGGAAGCTTTCTCGCTATCTGTTTTAATCTTTTGTTGTTGTTGTTTTAATAAATCGGTAGAAAATGCTGCTTGCTCTATTTGGTTTAATAGTTTGTAATATTGGTTAAAAGTAGCTTTAGCATTTCCGGCATTTTCATATAGCCTGTTAATCTTTTTTAAATAAACACCTGTTGTGCCCAATCCTATAAAAATCCAAAAAATAAGATATACGGCAGAAATAATATTGGCTATGATAAGGGCAATAATTAATAAAGATAAGACGGAAAAAATAATTGGCAATAGTTTGGCGGTTTTAGCCAGTTCTGTTTTGTGGTTTTTAATAAAATTCAAGACAACTTGTTTGTCTTCTTTTACATTGGCCAATTGAGCTATAGCCGTAAAATCTTGCCGCCATTCCGGTAATAGGGAGAGTTCTTTTATAGCTTTTTGTTTGGATGGTATATTCTCAATATCGTATTGTGTTAATAATTTGGCCAGATTATCTTTGCCCGATGTGGTAGCCGTCCTGTTTAGATATTGAAAAAACGATCCGGTGCCAAACAAATCTATATCATAGCTATAATCGTGATGCGGGTTTTTATAGCTATCTCCGTTGGGCAAATGAAAATATTTTCCGTTTAGGGCTTCTATTTCCGTTTCATTTATGGAAATCATGGCACGGGCATAGTCCCTTTTGTAAACCAATTTTTGATGCCGTACCAGTAGGAATAAAAATAGTGCTACCAGCACTACACTAATTGGTATTAAAACAATGAGATTTGAATAGAAAAAATAAATAGCCAGAACCAATCCCGTAAAAGTGAGCAACCTTAAGGTGCCGGAAAGGGTTAGCTGTTTTTTATATTGCTGTAAATTGCGATTAAATATGTCTTTTCTATACTTGTAAAAATCAGCAGGTGCTTGCATTTAATATTGATTTTCCTTTTTCGTTGAGTTCAAATTTATAATCTTTTATTTCATAATACGCAGACAAGTTATCCAGATGCATTTCGTACTGTAAATCACCAAAGCCATAAACTGTTTTTTTACTCTGCCAGATGAGTAAATTTTTTATAATTTCTATTCGTTTAAGATTGTTGTTTTTAATAATTTGAAGAATTTTGGTGTCTATTTGATTAAGTTTGCCCTTTTTATTGAAGCGAAGCAAATGTTGTGAAATAGCCAGATTTAGGTAGTTGAACTTCTCGTTTTTACTAAAATCAAATCTTTTAATCTGCTTTATATCGTTTTCTACCAGAGTTTGCCAGCACCAATCTGCATACATTAAATCTGTTTTTGTTAAAGTGACTCTTTTTTTGAGTAGCTTTTTAAAGTCTTTGGGGTGTATAAGGCTAAGCGGAGTAAGCCCTGTGTAGCCTGTTACATGTCCCGTACAGATTAAATGGTAATTTACTTTTGGGGTAAAATTTCGCAATAAATAAGAACAGGCCGCCAATAAATTAAATTGACAAAACAAATTGTATTCAAACCACAATACCACATCTTGATAAGCGGATACGTTTTTAAATTTTTCTAATTCATCAATAACCTTCTTTTTATAATCTTTTTTGTCTGTAATGTTTTGTTCTTCTAAAAAAGCAATTCTGGTATCCCAAAACTTTTTACTCCCCACCTTTTTTTCTAATGGGCCCATGGCCAGCATTTCACGCCATATAACTACATCACCGCTAATATTCCCTTTTTTTATTCCGTAAAGGGTGCTGTTACCGTTTAAAATATGTAGCATTTTATCTTTTGAGTTCATCTAAGGCATTTTTAAAGTCTTCGGGGGTGTTTATATTTTGAATTACGGCATCTTCTACTTCCACTATTTCCACGGGATTATTTATGAGTACCTTTACGGGGCAAGAATACCCTTGCGATAAGTAACTGAGCAGCAAGGGGTAGGCTTTGGGTTCGTAAATTGTGATAAGTGGCTCTGCAAAAGGTTTAGATTTACCTTTTAGGGCAGTAGCTATTTTTTTAGGATTTCTGTTGGTTAATAGTTTCTTAATCAATTCGCTATTCACAAAAGGTAAATCTGTAGCCATCACCAGCCAGGCTTTATTTGGGTCTTTTCTAAAGGCTGAACAAATAGCCCCAAAGGGGCCTAAATTTTTAAAAGTATCGGGTATTATTTTAGAATTTTCCTCATGGTTATCTTCTGAGACAGAAATATAAGTATCCAGTAAATTTTCTTTTAATAAATTAACGGTATAGTCTAGTTGAGACGTGCCGTGGTAATTTAGCTGTGTTTTGTCTCTACCCATTCTGGTGCTTTTACCTCCGGCAAGTACCAGTCCCTTTATGGGTGCTATTTTAGCTTTTATTAAATTGTGGATATGGGTACTAATTTTATCCAATTCTTCAATATGGTATGCTTTAATGTTTTTTATATGCGGAAATTTCTTTTTCAAAAAAGAAAAATAATTTGGCGACTCATCCACATAAACTACAAACTGAATGCTATTAAGCCTATCCAACCTTTTTTTTAACGGAGTGGCTTTGTTTTCATCTAAAATAAGGATTTGTTTTTCTGCCGTAAAGTGATTGCCGTTTACCAATACTAAATCGTAATTAGAAAACTGTATGCTGTTATTGTACGGATTAAAAAAATGGGGCTTTTTTACTTCCAAAACACCATCTTTATACATGGTAAAGCTATCGTATGGCAGATTTTGGTTTATAGCACTATGCGATGCATCTATATAAGCAATCTTTGCTTTTTTTAGCAGATGTGCACTTATTTTATTTGCCAATGCCGCAATTTGTTTACAATTGGTGCCTAAAATGGCAATTTCATTAGAGGCAAATTGTCCGTTTTCTCGCTTAGTTAATAGGGTGTGTTTATTATATGCTTCCATTAAAATTATAAGGTCGATTAAAATCTGTATCGCAATAAGGGATAACTATCGTCTTTTTTACGGCTTGAACCGTTTTTTAGGAAATAGAAAAAGTCAAGATAAGTTCAATATTCCAAAACTTCTATTTTGTTTCTGTTTAATTTAATTTTTTTCTCATTCTCTAATTGTTTTAGGAGCCTGGAAACCACTACCCTGGAAGTATTTATGTCCAACGCAATTTCTTTATGTGTGGTCTCCAACACCGGCGAACGCGTTATCTGGACTTTATCTACCAAATATTTATACAGGCGTTTGTCCATTTTTAAAAATGCCAGTGTATCTATGGTTTCTATCATCTCATCAAAGCGAGTGTGGTAGCTGTCCATAACAAAATCACGCCAAGATTTGTATTTTACCAGCCATTCTTCCAGTTTTTCTATGGGAATAAGAATAATTTCTGCATCTGTTTCCGCTATCGCCCTTACCTTACTTTTTTTACTTTGTAAACCACTACCAAAGGTAGCCGTACAGGTATCGCCCATTTCTAAAAAATAAATGGCAATTTCATCGCCGTTTGCCGCTTCGTGGCTTATTTTTATGGCTCCGTGTAAGATAAGAGGTATAGCTTTAAAACTTTCGCCAATATCTAATAAAATAGTGTCTTTTTTTATCATTTTATATTGGCTTACCTTTACTATTTCGTCAATTAATTCCGGTTCAAAAACCACATGATAATAATTGTGGAGTTTTGTTCTTAAAGTTGTTTTGTCCATTTATTTTTCTTCTAAGGAGTTGTAAATATAATGCATTATGGTTTGGGTAGCACCAATTTTATCTTTTACATAAGTAGCGGCTAATTTTCCCTTGTTTTGTCTGTCACTTTCATTATTTATTAAATGCTCAAAAGTTTTGGCCAATTCTGTCTGGTTGCTAACCACCAAACAGGCTTTTGTGGCAATGAGTTCCGCGGCTTCATTAAATTTTTTGTAATTAGGGCCAATAATAACAGGAATTCCAAAAGTGGCGGGCTCTAAGACATTGTGAATACCAACTCCAAAACCACCACCAATGTAGGCAATGTCTCCGTAATAATAAATTTTGCTCAATAAGCCGATACTGTCTATTACTAAGGTTTCATGATTCTTTACATTTTTAATGGTAGCTTTTGATAAAGCTATGGCTTTCTTGGAAATTTTAGAAATAATATTGTTAACATGGTTTTCATTTACTTCATGAGGGGCAATAATAAAGTTTACATTGCCATTTTTATTTTCATTGATAAAATTAATCAACAATTCTTCATCCTTTGGCCAGGTACTTCCGGCAATAACAGTAATTTTATTCTTAGTAAATGTTTCTAGTACCGGTAAGTTTATTTCTTCTTTAGTGATTTGAAATACACGGTCAAAACGGGTGTCGCCTGATACGGTTACCCGTTGAATACCAATATTTTTAAGTAATTTTTTAGAACTGTCGCTTTGAACAAAAAAATGTTTGAATGCGTCTAAGGAATTACGCATAAATCTGCCATACGGCTTGAAAAATATTTGATTTTTCCTGAAAATAGCCGACACCAGAAGCGTAGGAATTTCCATTTTTTTTAACTGTTGTAATAAATTAGGCCAGAATTCGTATTTAACGATTATGGCCATTTTTGGATGGGCTACCTTAAGAAATCTTTGCATGTTTTTTTTAGTATCCAAAGGTAAATAGGTAACTAAATCTACCGTGTTATAATCTTTTCTAACTTCATAACCGGAAGGCGAAAAGAAAGTTAGCAAAAATTTATATTTCGGAAACTGTTTTTTGCAGGCTTCAATGATGGGGCGGCCTTGTTCAAACTCACCCAATGATGCCGCATGAAACCATAAAATGTTATCATCTTTGCCAAAAGTGTTGGCCAGTTGCGTAAAAACAGATTTTCTGCCTCTAACAAAAAGAGTTAGCTTTTTGTTGAACACAGCCGCTATCGGTAAAAATAATTTTACAAGAAAAATGACTATGTTATAGAGTATTTGCATAAGATTTTGCTAAAATAAAAATTCGTATTCACATCTGTTAAATAATTCGTATTTTTGTGCGTTTATAACAAAAATTATTCACATGCACAATATACAAATGGTCGATTTAAAAGGCCAATATGAAAAAATTAAAAAGCAAGTTGATCACGCCATTCAACATGTTATAGATAACACAGCTTTTATTAATGGCCCCGAAGTAAAAAGTTTTCAAAAAGACTTAGAGGAATACCTTGGAGTAAAACACGTTATTCCCTGCGGAAACGGTACGGATGCTCTGCAAATAGCTCTAATGGGATTAAAATTACAACCCGGCGATGAAGTCATTACCGTTGATTTTACTTTTGCAGCTACGGTAGAAGTAATTGCGTTGTTAAAACTTACGCCTGTTTTGATTGATGTAGAAGAAGATACATTCAACATGGATATTGCCGCACTTAAAAAAGCCATAACACCAAAGACAAAAGCCATTGTTCCGGTACATTTGTTTGGCCAATGTGCCAATATGGAAGCAATAATGCAAGTGGCAAAAGAACACAATCTTTACGTGATAGAAGATAATGCACAAGCCATAGGTGCAGATTATATTTTTGAAGACGGAAGTACCAAAAAATCAGGAACAATAGGCACGGTGGGTACTACCTCATTTTTTCCTTCAAAAAATCTTGGCTGTTATGGTGATGGCGGAGCCATTTTTACCAATGATGACGATTTGGCTCACATATTACGAGGCATTGTGAATCATGGGATGTATAAAAGGTATTACCATGATGTTATTGGTGTAAATTCCCGTTTAGATAGTATTCAGGCTGCGGTTTTACAAGCTAAATTACCGCATTTAGACAGTTATTGCGAAGCCAGATTGGCTGCGGCCAATTATTATAACAGAGCTTTTGCCAATAATAAACATATTGTCACTCCGGTACAAAGCACTTTTACCTCTCACGTGTTTCATCAATATACATTAAAACTTAAAGGAGTGGACAGGGATGCACTACACAAACATTTACAAGGCCTTAATATCCCCTGTGCTATTTATTATCCGGTGCCATTACACATACAGAAAGCCTATGCAGACAGCCGGTATAATGAAGCTGACTTTACGGTTACCAACAAATTGGTAAAAGAGGTGATTTCTTTGCCGATGCATACGGAACTTACTGAAGAACAACAGGATATAATCATAGAAAGTGTATTAACTTTTATAAAAAATAATACGTGAATTTAACCGTTATTGGAACAGGCTATGTAGGGCTGGTAACTGGAACATGTTTGGCTGATATGGGTAATCAGGTTACCTGTGTAGATATAGATGCTGATAAAATAAAACAGTTACAAAACGGAAAACTACCCATCTATGAGCCTAATCTGGAAGAATTATTACATCGGAATATAGAGGGTGAACGTCTCTTGTTTACTACCAGTTTAAAAGAAGGGGTAAAAAATGCTGCTGTAATTTTTTTGGCTTTGCCCACGCCACAGGGAGGAGACGGTTCTGCGGATTTATCCTATGTTAAAAAAGTAGCACATGATTTGGGTAAACTCATTGCGGACTATAAGATTATTGTCAATAAAAGTACAGTACCTGTAGGGACTTCAGAGGCAGTTCATAAAATTATATCAGAGCTTACAGATACGCCTTTTGATGTGGTCTCCAATCCGGAATTTTTACGTGAAGGCTATGCTGTAAAAGATTTTATGGAGCCGCAACGTATTATCATAGGGTCTAAGAGTGAGCGTGCAAAACGGATACTCAACGAGTTATACAAGCCTTTTATTACGGTAAAACGCCCTATCATTTATATGGATGAACGTTCCTCTGAGCTAACTAAATATGCTGCCAATACTTTTCTGGCTACCAAGATTACTTTTATGAATGAAATAGCCAATCTCTGTGAAAAGATTGGTGCAGACGTAGATATTACCCGTGTAGGCATGGGCTCTGATCCACGAATCGGAAACCGGTTTCTGTTTCCCGGTATTGGCTATGGCGGTTCTTGTTTTCCAAAAGACGTAAACGCCTTGGTAAAATTAAGTGATGAAGCAACGTATGACTTTAAGATTTTAAAATCGGTTATAGCCGTAAATACAGAGCAAAAAAAATCTCTAATCCCAAAAGTAGAACGCTATTTTAAGAATGATTTAAAGGGGAAAAAAATAGGAATTTGGGGTTTGGCTTTTAAGCCAAATACTGATGATGTCCGTGAGGCTCCGGCTATAGATGTAATTAACGAATTGTTATTGAGAGACGTAGAAGTTGTTGCTTATGATCCTGAGGCTATGTCAAATATGAAAAAGATATATGGCGACAGAATTATTTTTGGCACTAATGCCTATGGCGTGCTAAAAGATGTAGATTGTTTATTAATTTGTACGGAATGGAGCCAATTTACATCGCCAAGTTTTGGACGAATGAAGAATTTGATGAAAAGGCCGGTGATTTTTGACGGCAGAAATATTTTTGATTTGGAAGTAATGAAAACTAAAGGATTTCATTACGAGTCTGTGGGTAGAAAAATTATAACAATAGAAAATGAATAAAATTTTAGTAACCGGTGGGTTGGGCTTTATAGGTTCTCATACGGTAGTAGAACTACAAAACGAAGGTTTTGAAGTGGTTATTATAGATGATTTATCCAATTCGTCTATTTCGGTTTTGGACGGTATTACCGCTATTACCGGTAAAAAACCGCAATTTGAAAAATTAGATTTAAAAAATCAAAAGGAGGTTCGTCGTTTTTTTGATGAAAATAAAGATATTTCCGGAATTATTCATTTTGCCGCTTCCAAAGCTGTGGGCGAAAGTGTAGAAAAACCATTGATGTATTATCATAACAACATCAATACTTTAGTGTATTTATTAGAAGCGATGCGAGAGAATAATATTCCCAATTTTATTTTTAGCTCCTCATGCACGGTGTACGGCCAGGCTGATAAAATGCCTATTACAGAAGCGGCACCCTTTAAACCTGCTGAATCGCCTTATGGCAATACAAAACAAATAGGAGAGGAAATACTGCAAGACACTTCAAAAGTGTCTGATTTAAACGTGATTGCTTTGCGGTATTTTAATCCAATTGGAGCTCATGATTCGGCAAAAATAGGGGAATTACCCATTGGTGTACCTCAAAATTTAGTACCGTTTGTAACGCAAACGGCTGCGGGAATTAGGAAAGAATTGTCTGTTTTTGGCGGTGATTATCCTACCCCGGACGGTACCGCTATCCGTGATTATATTTATGTGGTGGACTTGGCAAAAGCCCATATTGTGGCCATGAAAAGGTTATTGGATAAGAAAAACAAAACCGCTTATGAAATCTTTAATATAGGCACCGGAAAAGGCAGTTCCGTATTGGAAGTTATTCAGTCCTTTGAAGCGGCTACCGGCCGGAAATTACCATACAAAATAGTAGATAGGCGAGCCGGAGATATTGTTGAGGCTTATGCTGATACCACTAAAGCAAATAAGGAATTGGGGTGGAAGGCACAATACAGTTTAAAAGATGCCTTGGCGTCTGCATGGAAGTGGCAAAAGAGTTTATAAGTTTGTAGTTTGAGAGTTTGAATCTCAATTTGCTAAGTTAGCGGTTTGTTGAAAGAGTCACCAGACTATAAATATTGGTAATCTTTCTCACATTTGTAGCTTATAAGAAATAATTAAGAACAGTAAATAGACAATTACTTTATATATGGAAAAGATTTTAATCACTGGTGGAGCCGGGTTTATTGGGTCGCATGTTGTGAGATTATTTGTAAAGAATTATCCTGATTGTCATATTTATAATCTGGATGCCCTTACGTATGCCGGAAATCTGGAAAATATTATTGATATAGCGGATTCCGAAAATTATACTTTTATAAAAGGCGATATTAAGGATGCTGATTTTATCAATTCTTTGTTTGAGAAATACAAATTTGACGGGGTGATTCATTTAGCAGCGGAAAGCCATGTGGACAGGTCTATCGTTGCTCCAAATGCGTTTATCGAAACCAATGTAACAGGTACAGCCAATTTATTGAATGCCTTTAAAGAAACCTGGCAGGATGATTACAAAGACAGTTTGTTTTATCACGTTTCTACCGATGAAGTCTATGGTTCCTTAGGAAAAACCGGATTGTTTACAGAAACCACCCCTTATGATCCCAAATCGCCCTATTCGGCAAGTAAAGCAGCATCTGATCATTTGGTTAGAGCGTATGGAAATACCTATAATTTGCCCTATATTATCAGTAATTGTTCTAATAACTACGGCCCTAATCAGTTCCCGGAAAAACTCATTCCCTTGTTTATCAACAATATAAAAAATGATAAAATTTTACCGGTTTACGGTGATGGCCAATATACCCGAGACTGGCTCTTTGTAGAAGACCATGCCAAGGCTATTGACTTAATTTATCACCAAGGAAAAGTGTCTGAAACTTATAATATTGGCGGATTTAATGAGTGGACGAATTTAGATTTGATACAATTACTCTGCATTTTGATGGATGAGAAATTGAGCCAATCTAAAGGCACTGCTGAAAAACTGATTACCTATGTCAAAGACCGTCCCGGTCACGATAGGCGGTATGCGATAGATGCCTCTAAACTCAACAAAGAATTGGGCTGGGAACCATCGGTAACTTTTGAAGAAGGATTGGCAAAAACCATCGATTGGTATCTGAAAAATGAAATGTGGTTAAATAATGTTACTTCCGGAGCCTATAAGGAATACTACAAAAAAATGTACGGTTAGTATGATTTAGTAATAATAGAAGGTGCATTAAAAGCGGTTTCAAAATTGGGTTTTACTTTTTGCTTTTTTTTCCTAAGCGGGATGACAATACTGGCTCCTACCACAGCTCCTAATGTTGTATATTTAAAATCGTTAAAACTCCTTTTATTATTAAACCATAAGGGGTCAACTACTTCTTTTAACAATCCTAAAACGCCTGCTGTACCTGCACCAATAAACCAAGCTTTCCATTTATTGTCAGTCTTTTTAAAAATATAATAAGAGGTAACTCCACTGATAACTGTACCGGCTATAAAATGTTCCGGATGGCCTTTATCAGAAAATAATGGCTGAGCATTAATTTGTGCTGACAGTAAAAATAGGATAACGAAAGCCTTTTTCATTATAATAGTGAATAATGCGATAACGCAGTGGTTAATTCTAAAAACTCTTCCCGTTGTATTTTATTGTTCTTTTGCCTTATAGTTAATTTCCATGTTGTCAACCGTAGACTTTCTTCTTTTTGCCATAAATTTCCCGAAATCTCCTCGTAATATCTCAATATTACTCAAAAATTTCATAAAATTTCTAATCAAAAATAAAGAAAGCTATGGTCACAATATTAATCGAATTCAGGTTTTTATTTAATTCGATTAAAAAATGCCATTACATCTTCCACGGTATTGGGTTTTGCAATTATGTTTTTGTCTTTGTCCAGAATAAAATATGTAGGTGTTATGCTTTCCCAATTGGCTTTGCTCTGTTCTTCTTCCAAACCGATGGCGAGGACTTGGGTGTTTTTATCGTCTTTTTCAAAATTGGCTAAAATGGGAATTTCTTTTAAACAGTGCCCACAGGTAGAACTCCAAAAAACAATGATGTAATATTCTGCTCCGCTGAGTTCTGCCAACCGTTTTTTCGTAGTATTTTCTCGCCAGCTAATAGGAGGAGCCGGGCTGCCCACGGCGATTTTGAGTTGAGCTTCCAACTCACTTATAAATTCTTTATCGATAGTTGTTTCGGGCAATTTAGTGTAATATTCATTTAAGAGAAACCGAATCAATTCCGTGTGGTCTTGTTGGGAAAATACTTGTAACAAGCCTTCTATAACATCTTTATAGAGTTCCGCATTGGGTTTAATTTTTTCCATAACCTTCCCAATGGCTTCTTTTTGAGTTCTTGCCAACACTTCCGGGTCATCAGAGGTTTGTAAAAAGATGTAATTCATTATCCTCTGGTATGCTAAATCCGATTTTAGCAATAGCGTATCAGAGACATCCAGATTTTCGAAATAATGGTTCTTCAGTTCTTCCAGATAATTTTGTGGATTGTCTAATATTTCAGGAGCATTATATCTAGCCAAAGCCTTAATAAATGTGTGTGCCAAAGTCTTTTCCGAAGCAATATTAAATGAATTTTGAATGGTGTTTAAAAGTTTGTAATTGGCAATGTAAGCTGTTGCTAATGCTTGTTTTTGATTGTCATTCGCCTTGAAATAACTCAATTGCAAGGAGTCTAATTTGTACTGTTGCTCATAGATTTTATTTTTATAATCCTGAAAAAGTTGGTTTTCTTTTGAAACTGTGAACTCTAATGTATTGTCCAATTGTTGCGGATTTACTGTAAAGGCAATATCTTCTTTATTATAGAGAACATCTATGTAAAGCTGATTTTGTAAATCATAAAACAAGCGATACATCCCTACGTTAGTTCCTTTTGGCAGCATGAAAGAAAATTTTCCGGATTCAATGTTGGCATTGTCCAGATATTTTTGACTCATACCATCTAATTGATACAGGATGACCCATTCAAAGTCTTCCGGCGGGTTAAAAGTGCCGGAAATAGTGTGCTGGGAAAAGGTGGAAAACGAACTTAAAATGAATATCACAAAAATTTTTAATCGCATTGGCTAATTTTTAGATTCATACGCACAAAAATAAAACCAAAATGCCAAAATAGCTTATAAATCATAAAGATTATCTTTGTAATAAATACGTAAAATGGATTTTAATAATAAGATTGTTTGGGTAACTGGAGCTTCATCAGGTATAGGGTGGGAGGTTGTGTTGCAATTGATAGATTGTGGTGCTAAAGTTATCGCTTCTGCCCGAAATGTTGAAAAACTCAATCAGTTAAAAGCGGTTGTCAGGAATCCGGAGCGGGTTGCCATACTTCCTATGGACGTAGAAAAATTTGAAAGTATGGGCAGGTGGGTACAGCGAGCCACCAAACTTTTTGGGGGCTTGGATATCCTTATAAACAATGCCGGTATAAGCCAACGTGGCTTGGCTATTGATACCGGCTTAACTACTGATTTTAAAATATTTAATACCAATTTTTTTGGAACTGTGGCTTTAACCAAAGCCGTGTTGCCCATTTTTGCCGCACAGCACCATGGCCATATTGTAGTAGTTAGTAGTGTGGTGGGTAAGATAGGTACACCGCTTAGAAGTACCTATGCGGCTTCAAAACACGCCCTGCACGGTTTTTTTGACAGCTTAAGAGTCGAAGTTTATAAAGATAATATTTATGTAACCATTATCTGCCCCGGTTATGTGCAAACCGATATTTCACGCAATGCCCTTTCCGGAGACGGTACCAAACATGCCAAAATGGATAAAAATACCGCTAACGGCCTGTCCGCACCATATTTTGTGAATAAGATGTTACGAGCTATTGCCAAAAAACGTCAGGAAGTAGTCATAGGCGGCCGGCTAGAAACCGCCGCTATATTTTTAAAACGATTTTTTCCAAAGCTCTTGGCTAAGATGGTTCGGAAAAGGATGGCTAATTGATGTAGAATCAAAAGTATAGTAAACACATATTTTATAAATCCCGCTAAGCCAAAAATAAGGCTGGCGGGATTTTATTTACATAGATTTTATCCTTAAATTTATCGCTTATTTTTTAGGCTGTTGTATAGCCTTTTTATCATTTAATACCAAATCCAATATAGCATTATATATTAGATTTGGTATAACTCATCTTAAACTTTTTATTTTTAACCGAAAATGAGATAAAATTTGTTTAGATGAGTTCAATTAGTTGTATCGGAAATTTTATCAGTTTTAACACTGTTTTTCCCGGAATCTTTAAACATATTTATCTAAAATAATGGTAGCATGAAAACATCTGTCTTAACTATTTTATCTTGTATGTATTTTGCTTTTTCGGCTGTAAGCCAAGATGTTAAAAATATTATGAATGATTATCCTATTATCCCAAAACCGGTGGAACTACAAATAAAATCCGGTAGATTTCAAATTAGTGATAATACAAAAATAACCGGTGAAGAATCCTTAAAAAATGAGGGAAATTTTTTAGCCAAATTACTCTCCGGTACCACCGGTAAACAAGTTGTGTTTGATGCCAATACCAAAGAGGCAGCTATTCACCTGAAATTAGATGATGTTATAGAGCAGGAAGAAGGGTATCAATTACAAGTGGATAAGGATAACATTAACATTATAGGAAAAACAGCTAAAGGTGTTTTTTATGGTATCCAGACTTTGCGGCAATTGGTATCGGATGGTGGCTCTGTGCCGGCTGTTTTGGTTAATGATTATCCGCGTTTTGGCTATCGCGGTATGCTCCTTGATGTAGGACGTCATTTCTTACCGGCATCATTTATCAAGGAATTTATAGACCTTATGGCTATGCACAAAATGAATACTTTTCACTGGCATTTAACTGAAGATCAGGGCTGGCGAATAGAGATAAAAAAATATCCAAAATTAACAGAGGTAGGAGCGTATAGAAATGGCACTATCGTAGGACACCTTCCCGGAGAGAAAAATGACGAAACCCGTTACGGCGGTTTTTATACTCAGGAAGAAATAAAAGACATTGTGGCCTATGCGGCCAAAAAACACATTACGGTTATTCCGGAAATAGAATTACCCGGCCACGCCGGAGCGGCCATTGCTGCTTATCCTCATTTAAGTTGTTTTCCGGAAGAACCCACAATAGTGCCTAATGATATGATGTCTAAAAAAAGCAGGGAACAGCAGAAAGCAAACCATCCAAAAATGGTTCAGGAAACCTGGGGTGT
>PDQE01000016.1 GCA_002747735.1 Flavobacteriales bacterium
AAAAATTAAGTATAGCCGTAGCTATAGTTTATTTTTACAACGAAATATAGCATAAAAAGGCACATTTTATTGAGTAATTTTAAGGTGGAAATGGTATAAAAAGATTAAGAGGATTTACTCCTCCCCTTTCTTGCTATTATAAATAGCTTTTTTAAAGACTTTCCAGCCTTCTTCGGTCATTCTTTCCGGTGTAAATAGGCAAATACCGGCAGCTCCATTTTCCATAGAGGCTGTTATGGCATCATCCAGCTCGTCCGGAGCTAAGAGCCGTGGTCTTCAGGATCGGGGCGGTTGGCCTTTTCACCGGGATATGGCGTAATGAACAGGCCACTGTAAATAGGTTTATTGTTATTTACCGCAGTCACTTCTTCGGCTACCATTTTACCCACCCACTTAGCATTTTCCAGATAAAAATCATTGTAGTTCATAGGGTAAATGGCATCTAAATCCCATTTGTTCCACTCTTGCCTCACCAATTTTTTAGCAATTGCAGGTCCCGGAAAAACGGCAGAAGATATTTTCTTTCCGGTTTTATGAACATCCTCAGCCAATCTATTTACCATTCGGGTAATCAGGTCGTATCTATATTGTTTCCACTCTTGTACCTGGCTCGGGTTTTCTACTTCTTTAATGTCTATACCCGTTTTTTCTTTAAAGTTTTCGGTACATATATCACAATAGCAATAGTCGTATTTAGGATATTCTTTATCCATGGTCAACCCATATTTTTCCCAGAGCCCGGGAGCCAAAATCACATCTGGAAAACGGATATAATCTAAGTGGATACCATCTACCTGAGGCACATTAGCAACATTGGTGTATAATTCCGACAAAAACTCATATACCTCTTCCCTACTGGGACACAGTATCTTATAATGTTCTACATACACGGGCTTGTCAAATGCAGATTCTCCAAGACGGTTCACTACATACCATTCAGGTTTTAGTTTGGGGTTCGGTTGCTGAATCATGGTAGGAATCCAAGTGTGAAATTCCAAACCGGCATCTTTCGCCAATTGGCCTATACGTTCATATGTTTTTGGATTGTGCCCTCCATTATACATAAGGCCGTCAATACCTTTATTTTTAAAGTCTTTAAATTTTTCGACAATTTCCTTATCCGTTGCCTCTCCCGGACCGGAAGTCCATGCCATTACAGTAATTTTGTTTTTTTCGCCACAAGAAATGAGTAATAATAAAAGTGCAAACAAGGCTGAAATTTTTTTCATGGTATAATGTTATTTTTAATTGATAAAGATAGGTGTTTTGGTAAAATTACAGACTATTATAAACTACCTTTTACCTTAGGCAGATTCAACAAGCAAATACAGCTTTTGTGTTTTTTTTAGAAAAGATAGTTTTTTTATAGATACTTGGTAACCCTTTCCAAGGCCATTCCTCTGGAGCCTTTTATAAGAATGGTAGCTCCTGCATTTTTTAGTGATTCAAAAACCTCAATGGCCTTTTCAAAAGAAGAATATTTTTCTATTTTTTCGGATAACACCAAACATTGATTAAACAATTTCCCGATTATAAATACTTTATCAATTTCAACTTCTTGGCAAACATCTACAATTCTCTGATGCTCTTCTAATGCACTATCACCCAGTTCAAACATATCTCCTAAAATGGCAATTTTTTTTTCAACCTTTAATCCAGCTAAATTCTCCAAGGCTGCCAGCATACTGGTAGGATTGGCATTATAGGCATCTAAAATTAGTTGGTTATGCGAGGTGTTGATTAATTGAGAACGGCTGTTTTGCGGCGTATAGTTTTCTATTGCTGTTTTTATATTTTTTGCATTAACCTTGAAGTAATGGCCTATGGCAATAGCCGCCGCAATATTGTTAAAATTATAAGAACCGATAAGCCGGCTGTTCATTTCCAACCCTTTGTACATTACAGAAACAAAAGGAGAAACCGTATTATGTAAAACAACAGGAATTTCCGTTTGCTGGCCGCCAAAAGTTATACGGTTTATACCCTTAGACACGGCCATTTGTTTTGGTATGGCATCGTTTACAAAAACTGTTTTACCATGGGCTTTCAAATATCTATATAGTTCTGTTTTACCTTTTACTACACCTTCTAAACTACCAAACCCTTCCAAATGAGCCTTGCCAAAATTTGTAATATAGCCGTAATCGGGTTGAGCAATCTGAGACAGAAAAGCAATCTCACCTAAATGATTTGCCCCCATTTCTACAATACCAAATTCCGTAGTAGTATCCATAGAAAGTAAAGTCAGTGGTACTCCGATATGATTGTTTAAATTACCTTTAGTAGCCACCGTATTATATTTTTGAGATAAAACAGCGTTTATTAGTTCTTTTGTAGTGGTTTTTCCGTTACTACCCGTAATAGCAAGAATAGGAAGCCCCAATTGATTGCGGTGATAGGCCGCCAATTGTTGTAGCGTAGATAACACATCTTCTACCAAAATAATTTTTGTATCACCGGCATCTGCCGTTTCATCTACCACAGCATACGAGGCTCCTTTTTTTAAGGCTTCTTTGGCAAATGTATTACCATTAAAATGATCTCCTTTTAAGGCAAAAAACAAACCGTTTTGCACCATTTTTCTGGTATCCGTAATAATGTACGGATGTTTCTTAAAGAGGGTATAAAGCGTGGGTATATCCATGGCATAAATCTATAAAAAAACTCAATACAGTGCGTATTGAGTTTTTTATCTATAATTTAATAATTGTTACTTTTCTATTTTCTTGTGGGTTCTTTTCTCCTACGCTTGTAGGTCATGTCGCCCAATTTATCTGTGGCACACCTAAACCCGATATAATTTGTAGCCATATACTCCGGTAAATACCTACGCTGTGATGGGTCTAACCAATATTCACGGTCTCTCCACGAACCACCTTTATAAACTCTGGACTGGTTAGAGATTAATGTATTTCGCTTTTTAGTATCATACTGCTGGATGATTAGGCCACTTTCTCCAATTTGTTTTGGGGTTTGTGGCGAGTTATACATCCTTGGTTGACTTTCCATATCCTCATCATCCTGATAATAATATTTTGTAGAACCTAAGTCACCATCATTTAAGTCTCTGTTATCAGCCTTTTCATAATTAGGCCTCATAAAGGCATCACGCTTTGTTATAGGTACATACTTCACACTTCCTGGCAAATCTTTAGGAACTATTTTACCATTATCCAAGGTGTCAAATTCTATAGTGCTGTAATCCACTACTACTACCTTACCTTCTTCATCAATCAATGGTTTTTTAAAGACGTTTCCTCTAAAGTAGTTGAAATCATTAGCATCATTATCCACTATAGGCCTATAAACATCTGCTACCCACTCCGCTACGTTACCGGACATATCGTATAATCCAAAGGCATTGGGGTCATAAGACTTAATTTTTATGGTGATGTCTGCACCGTCATTACTCCATCCGGCAAGACCGCTATAATCACCTTTTCCTTGCTTAAAGTTGGCCAACTGATCGCCGGCTCTTCCTTTAGATTGGTCTCTGGTGTATCTTCCGTTCCAGGAATATTTCTTTCTACCTCTAATTGTATTGTACTCTCTGTTTTCTATTAAAGCTTTAGCAGCATACTCCCATTCTGCCTCAGTAGGCAACCTAAAACGCTGGGTTAAAATACCGTCGGAAGTTTTTACGTGCCTTCCTACAAAGCCATCATCAGATTTTCTGGATTTTCTTCTTCTTCGTTTCTTTTTGTTGTCATCTCCATCATCATCAGTATCAGCTACGGCATCATCTACATCAGAATTTCCTTTGTTCTTTTTCTTCTTAGTATTAGAATAATCCGGCAAGCCTTTTCCGTAAATATCTTCATTTCCATCAAACAATAAATCGGGATTAGCCAAATATGTCTGAGTATCAAATCGGTTTTTGCCTTCTACAGTAACTGAATCCATCTCAAAGAGTGATTTTAAAACTCCTCTTTCCATTAATATTTTTTCATTTACCCTGTCTGTTCTCCATTTACAATATTCTGTGGCTTGCAGCCAAGACACTCCTACTACAGGATAATCTGCATAAGACGGGTGTCTTAAATAGGTTTCTGTAAGCAATTCATTAAAACCAAGGGCATCTCGCCAAACCAGGGTATCGGGCAATGCAGCCTGATAGACTTTTCTATAATTGTCATCACTAGGCGGAAAAACTCTTTCTAAGTATTGTAAATAAAATAGATATTCCAAATTGGTCACCTCAGCCTCATCCATAAAAAAGGATCGTACTTGTTGACGTGTAGGCGTAGTATTCCAATCAAACATTACATCATCCTGTACACTACCCATGGTAAATGTACCACCTTCTATCAGCACCATTCCGGGAGGAACTTTCTGGCCTTGATAATTGGTATTAGCCGTAAAACCGCCATAGGTAGGATCATTAAATTTCCAACCGGTCAATTCAGATCTCGTTCTGTTGCTCTTATTACAGCTAATTAATGTTGCAGTGGCTAAAACTGCTAACAAAATTTTACTAAAATTGTACCTTTTCATGTGTTAATACTTATATTATTAATTTTAGGTTAAGGTTCTGTTAATATATACTATGGCATTTACACGCCTATCGTCAATTATAACGACAGTTTTTTTTCTTTATTATACCTCATTCAATAAAAATTAAACAAAGTATGACTAAATTGCATCCCGAAATTTAAAGCCAATGCAAAACAAATTTTTCCAAAACCTGTTTTTATTACTATTTCTTACAACAACAAGTGCTCAAACGAATAATTTTCAGAAAAATTATACCTATAAACATTCTTCTGTAAAAAATTCTGCTTTGGCTACCGGCACTTGGTATAAATTTGCCATTGATACCACCGGAATCTATAAAATAGACAAAGCTTTTCTGAAAAAATTGGGGGTTAACACCAATAACTTAAATCCGGACAATATAAGGATATTAGGCAATGGCGGAGCATTATTACCTACTCTAAACCGTGATTTCAGACATGATGGGCTTCAGGAAAATTCTTTATATATAACAGGTGCTGAAGATGGTGTTTTTAACGATAATGATTATATCTTATTTTACGGAAAAGGCCCTGAAAGTTGGGACACCAACATCGTAGAACCTATAAACACCAGACACATCAATAATATATACGAAGATAAGGCATATTATTTTTTATCCGTGGATAGCGGCAATGGAAAAAGAATTGAAAATGCTAATGAAATATTGGGCAACCCACTGGAGACCATCTCAACTTATGATGATTACCATATTTATGAAGAAGACCTAAAGAATCTATTTGCCAATGGCCAACAGTGGTTTGGAAAAGAATTGAGTTTTGACCATACGGCAACGGTAAACTTTAACTTTGAAAAAATAAATCCCAATGCCCCTTTATTTGTAAGGGTTCGCGGGGCAACTATTTCTTCCACTTCCTCCCAGATGGTAGTTGCTTTAAACGGACAGGAACTCACTAAAATTACCTTTACACCCTTAAATAATTTAAATGCACTTACCTTAGCCAGATCCGGAGAAGCCGTAAAATCAACGCAAATTAATACCTCTTCAATTGAAATATCGGTAACTTTTCAAAATAACGGCAACCCATCAGCAAAAGCCTATCTGGACTACATTGAGGTTATTGGATCAAAATTACTGGAAGCCGATACAAAAACTTTTTCATTCCGCAGTTTTAAAGCTGCAAATTACTCCACTGAAGATGTGCTGCGATACGAAATATCAAATTCGCAAAACTTAGAAATGGTATGGAATGTAACCAACCAACTCAACCCTACTCTTATTACCAATAAAGCAGGAGGTAATGTTTTTAGTTTTAATGCCAATGGCGGCAACCGGGAATTTATAGCTATTGCCAATAACAGCTACTTACAACCAACTCTTTTAGACAAAAGTATTGTAGAAAATCAAAACCTACACAGTTTACAAAATATTGATTACCTGATAGTAACCAGAGATTTTCTTATGCCGCAAGCAGAACGGCTGGCCGAATTTCACCGACAAAACAGCAATTTAACCTGTAAAGTAGTAAATTTAGAACATATTTATAATGAATTTAGTTCCGGATCAGCAGACTTAACCGCTATTCGAGATTTTGTAAGGCATCTTTACCTAAATGCTTCCGAACCCAACAGACGTATAAAATATCTATGCCTCTTTGGCGATGCCTCATTCGACTTTAAAGACAGAATTAATCAGAATAATAATATAGTTCCTGCCGTACAATCTTTTGAAAGTTTTAACCTAGCCAGATCCTATGTAACTGATGACTACTATGGCATGATGGATGATACCGATGGAAATTTAAACACAGCAGACACACAGGAAGTTGCCACCGGCCGATACCTTGTAACCAGTGTACAACAGGCTAAAGATATGGTAGATAAAACACTGAGCTACTATCAGGAAAACGCGTTTGGAGCATGGCGAAACCGCATCACTTTTGTGGCAGACGACCCAGATGCTATCGATGAATTTGTATTACAGCAAACGGTAGAAAACTTAGCCGACTCTCTAGCTGCCAAAAGGCCAGTTTTTAACCTTACAAAAATTTATGCCGATGCTTATACACAAGAAATATCACCGGGAGGAGAACGCTATCCAAAGGTTAATGATGCCATAGACAATGCTTTTGAAACCGGCAGTCTGGTAGTAAACTATTTTGGACACGGCGGAGAGGCCGGATGGGCACTGGAACGCATATTGGAAGTGCAACAGATAAACAATTGGTACCATCCTAATAACCTTCCACTATTGATTACCATAACTTGTGAATTTTCAAGATTTGACAATCCGCTAAGGGTTACTGCCGGCGAGGATACTTTCTTAAACACCAGTGGAGGTGCCGTAGCCATGATTACCACCACACGCGAAGTATTTATTAGTGTAGGCCAACGATATAACAAAATATTATTTGAAAAACTATTTGGTTACAACGGCGAGGATTACACCATGGCAGAAGCCCTGATGCAAATGAAAAATGACGAACGGATTCCCAATTCCAACCAACGTTTTTTTGTGTATTTTTTAGGTGACCCTGCTATGAAACTGGCATTGCCACAGCCCAATATTCAACTTTTAAAAATTAACGATAGTAATATTACCCAGCAAACAGATACCTTAAAAGCCCTTTCAAAAATAAACTTAAAAGGAAAAATAACCGATGCAGACAATAACGTATTAGACAATTACAACGGCACCTTAGAAACCGTAATCTATGACAAACCTCTTGTAAAAACCACCTTAGACAACAACAATTTTGGCAAAAAAATGGATTTTGACGCTATAGAAAGTAAAATTTTTACCGGAAAAGCTACCGTACAAAACGGCGAGTTTTCTTTTGATTTTATTGTTCCTAAAGATATTAGAGTAGCGTACGGAAAAGCTAAAATTAGTTTATACGCCTCTAATAAAAACTCGGACAAAGCCGGATATAACAACACCCTAACCATAGGTGGTATAAATAACAATGCCCCCGAAGATAACACAGGACCCACCATAAAATTGTACATGGATGACGAATCTTTTATGAACGGAGGAAATACCAGTGAGTCACCCACACTTTTAGCTATATTAGAGGACGAATCAGGGATAAATACTTCTATCACTGCTGTTGACCATGATATTATTGCCATATTAGACGGCGACCAAGCCAATCCTGTTATTCTTAATGATTTCTACGAAACAGAACTGGATAACTTTACAAAAGGCAAAGTTTCTTATCCTTTTCGCAATTTAGAACCCGGTTTACACACCCTTACATTTAAATGCTGGGACACATACAATAATTCTTCAGAAGCTACGTTAGATTTTGTTGTAGTAGATAACAGTGATTTGGTGTTGAGTAATGTATTGAATTACCCCAATCCGTTCATTAATTATACAGAATTTTGGTTTAATCACAATAAGCCCAACGAACCCTTATCAGTTCAGGTTCAAATATTTACAGTTTCGGGCAAATTGATTAAAACAATTCATAAAACGGTGCAATCAGCCAGTCTATCGCGTTCTGTAACATGGAACGGCTTAGATGATTTTGGTAATAAAATCGGGAAAGGGGTTTATATATACAAACTCAAAGTTGAATCTACCCTTTCTAACTCAAAAAATGAAAAAGTTGAGAAATTGGTTATCCTACAATAAATTTTTAACGCGTTAACTATATACACTTAAAATTATCACTTGTGAAAAAATCCCTTTTACTTTTATGTGCTTTGCTATGCATAATAAAACTGTATGCTCAGGAAGAAGACAATGCAATTTCAACTGCACTACCCTATTTACTCATTGCCCCTGATGCCCGCTCGGGCGGAATGGGAGACGTAGGGGTAGCTACTTCGTCTGATGTAAATTCCCAACACTTTAATCCGGCAAAATATGCATTTGCCATTTCAGAACACGCTATTGGCGTAAACTATTCACCTTGGCTTAGAAATTTAACCGATGATATTTTTGTAGGAACACTGGTATATGCCCGCCGGCTTAACGAGCGAAGTGCCGCTGCCACAAGTTTTAAATACTTTTCACTTGGTACAATCCCTCTGACTGACGGAGTCGGAAATGAACTGGGCGTTGAAAACTTAAATGAACTGGCTTTTGATGTATCCTATGCTTTAAAACTCAACAACACTTTTGCTATGTCTGTAGCTGCCAGATATTTAAGAACAGACTATTCGTTAAACGTAAATAATTCCGAAATTAATACCATTAACACCTTTGCAGTAGATGTGGCCGGTTACTATCAATCAAGAGAAAAGAATTATGGTACCTTTAACGGCAGATGGAGAGGTGGTTTTAACATAGAAAATATAGGCCCAAAAGTATCCTACACAGATAGCGGACAAGAAAGTTTTATCCCCACAAATCTAAGGTTAGGCGGAGGTTTTGACTTTATTTTAGATGATTTAAATACGATAAGTGCCACTGCAGAATTCACTAAACTATTAGTTCCTACCCCACCAATCAGAGATAACCAAACAGGTGAAATTTTAAAAGGAAAGAACGATGACATAAACTTTATTTCGGGTATTTTCCAGTCTTTTGGAGATGCTCCGGACGGATTTAGTGAAGAACTTAAAGAAGTAACCTGGGCGTTGGGTGCGGAGTATATTTACGACCAAACTATGGCTTTGCGAGCCGGTTTTTTTAACGAAAACGAATTTAAAGGAAAAAGAAAATTCTTTACGCTGGGAGCCGGATTCAAATATAAAATGATGAATATAGATATGTCCTATTTGATTAATGCATCAGATGTTAACAATCCACTTGAAAACACTTTGCGTTTTTCACTTACTTTTAACTTTGGAGATATTTATGAAGATTTCTTGAATTAAAACTTAAGATTTTATATTTTTAACTCATACAACTCCCAAAAAGAGTTTAAAAATACTTTTGGGGGTTAAAAGTTAAATACTGTTCCCCTATGCAAGAAAAAGAATTTTCCACGGCTTTCATCGTTTTCAATTCTATTTCAGAATTACCCCATGATGCAAAATCTTTAATGGAACAGGCTATAAATGCAAGAAAAAAGGCTTATGCCCCGTATTCTAAATTTATGGTAGGAGCAGCAATATTGTTAGCAAACGGCAGAATAGTTACCGGAAACAATCAGGAAAATGCCGCTTTCCCCTCCGGAATGTGTGCAGAACGCGTAGCCATATATCAGGCCGGAGCCCGATATCCAAATGAAAAAATTCTTCAGATAGCCATATCTGCTGCAAATTCAACGAATAACCTTACAACGCCTATTGCCCCTTGCGGAGCCTGCCGCCAAGCTATTGCAGAATATGAACAAAAACAGAAAACACCCATCTACATATTTTTTATGGGCGAAACCGGCAACATAATACAAGTAAAAAGTTTAGAAGCCCTTTTACCATTTGGGTTTGGAGGGCAATATTTGTACTAAATTATAAGATTATACCAAATCTAATATATAATGCTACATATAATTGGATAAATTTTCACTTCTACTACGTGAAAAATACTCGCCATAGCTAAGGCTATACCTGCATTTTTCACGTAGTAGAAGTGAAAATTCACCCCCAAATCCAATATATCATTACACATTAGATTTGGTATTATTTGTTTTGTAATTTAGAACTTGTTTAAACTTTTTTGTGTCTTTTTTACTTTGAGTTCATCTTAATTTTTGTTTTTAACCAAAAATGAGATAAAAATTTTAATGTTAACAACATTTGTTTGTGCTGTTTTTCAAATCACATTTTTACTGTAAATTTGTTCTTTCTAAAACCCGAAAATCATGTCTGAAAAAGTTGAAAGAATAAAATGCCTCATCATAGGTTCAGGGCCGGCCGGATATACAGCGGCTATCTATGCTGCCAGAGCAGATTTACACCCCGTAGTCTATACTGGATTAGAGCCCGGAGGCCAGCTAACCACCACCACAGAAATAGATAATTACCCCGGATACCCTAATGGCGTGGACGGTACGCAAATGATGGAAGAATTTAAAAAACAAGCTGAACGTTTTGATGCCGACATACGTTTTGGGATGGCCACTGATGTGAAATTTTCTGACAAACCCGGAGGTATTCACAAGGTAACCATAGATAATAAAACAGAAATAGAAGCCGAAACTGTAATTATATCCACCGGAGCTACCGCAAAATATCTGGGCTTGGAAAGTGAACAACGCCTAATTGGTGGAGGTGTATCAGCCTGTGCTACTTGTGATGGTTTTTTCTACAAAGGACAAGACGTTATAGTAATTGGCGGTGGTGATACAGCCGCTGAAGAATCTACTTATCTGGCAAAATTGTGTAAAACTGTAACTGTATTAGTCCGCCGAGGCGAAATGCGTGCCTCAAAGGCCATGCAACACCGGGTTTTTAACACTAAAAACTTAAAAGTGATGTTCCATACAGAATTAGACGAAGTATTGGGCGACCAAACGGTAGAAGGCGTTCGCGTTGTAAACAACCAAACCGGCAAAAAACAAAAACTTAACGTAACCGGTGTATTCATTGCCATCGGCCATAAGCCCAACACAGAACTCTTTAAAGGAAAACTAAAAATGGATGATACCGGCTACCTGATTACCAAAGGCAAAACTACAAAGACTGATATTCCCGGTGTGTTTGCCGCCGGTGACGTACAAGACAAAGAATACCGCCAGGCAGTTACTGCAGCAGGCACCGGTTGTATGGCAGCTTTAGATGCAGAAAGATATTTAGCCACATTGGAAGTATAGAATCTACTGGCTTAACCCAAATTATTTATATGGAATTGAGCCAGTTTTCCTTATTTTGATGATATTCAGC
>PDQE01000017.1 GCA_002747735.1 Flavobacteriales bacterium
ACCAGACTTTTTCTTTCCAGTTTTTGCACTTGATCCGCCTTAGGTAATTTAGGAGGCTTTATTTTTAATTCTGTTTCTCTCATGGTAGTACTTACCATAAAGAAGAATAAAAGCATAAATACAATATCAGGTAAAGATGCCGTTGAAATTCCCGGCATGCCTTTTTTCTTTTTTTTAAACTTTGCCATAAATCTTTATTTTGTAGGTTCTGCCTCAGATATAATTTGAGGATATATATTCTCTTTTATCTCATCTTGCTGAATGCTCGTCAATTTATCAAAATCACGGCCAAATTTCTCATTGGCATATCTGTTACGCAATTCTGAATAAGCAGCTACCAGTTCGTTCTGCACTGCTATATACATTGCATAAGATGTACCTCTGTCGCTTTGCAATGAGATAATAGCTTTCTTTGGATGATCCGATGAACCAGGGTCTTTATCACCTTGACACCAGGTACAGGGAGGTATATTTTCCTTTTGTAAATCTGCGGCTATTCCACCGCCGTTATCAATAAATTTCATGGCAGCTTCCCGTAAATCTCCTATTTGCATGTAGGTCTCTCCTTCTACTAATATTTCGTCATTTCGGTTAATGTTAACCTCAAAAACGTTTTTCTCTTTTAAAACAGGAGGCTTTACGTTAGGATCTTGTTTTTCCGGTAATTTTCTTGAAATACCGGTATCCACATCCATTGTAGTAGTTACCAAAAAGAATATTAATAGCAAGAAAGCTATATCCGCCATAGAACCGGCATTAATTTCATTTGAACCTCTTCTTGCCATAATTTTTCTATTTATTCGTTAAACTTTTTACAAAACCAAAGACTATAGCCAAAATACCTAATACACCTAAAATCCCGGTGTAAGTAATCAGTGTTCCCACCCATTTGGCCGTATTTTTAGCCTCTTCTATGGGCAATATTCTATCACCAGATTTTATTTGCATTGGTTGTCCAGAAGCATTTAAAGGGATGCTGTCTGAAGACACAAAATAAGCAATTGCAAACAATACTGCAAGAATAACTATATTTACAAGTGCTTTTTTTAATGCAGCCGGATTGGCAATTAGTTCTATTATAGAGATGATAACCGCTATTACTGCTGTGGCTATTAACAGATAGAATGCATAAGATACTATAGTGCCACTTGCACTATCTACACTTTCCTCCCCATCTGCCATACCTACCATTATTAGAAATACTATCCCAAGTATTCCTATAATGGCTGTAATTATTGTTAATATTTTAGTATTCATCTGTTCTTATTTTTTGTGTCTGATTAGTAAATCAACTAGTGCAATAGAAGCATCTTCCATTCTGTTTACAATGCCGTCTATTTTAGAGATAATATAATTGTAGAAAATCTGTAAGATAATGGCTACAATCAAACCAAATACAGTAGTTAATAAGGCCACTTTAATACCTCTTGCCACAACAGATGGTGAAATATCACCGGCTGCTTCAATAGAGTCAAAAGCGGAGATCATACCTATTACTGTACCCATGAACCCAAGCATTGGTGCTAAGGCAATAAACAGGGATAACCATGAGATATTTTTTTCTAATAAGCCCATTTGTACTCCACCATAACTTACTACTGCTTTTTCTGCCTGATCAACACCTTCGTCCATTCTATCTAAACCTTGGTAAAAAATGGAAGCAACAGGCCCTTTTGTGTTTCTACAAACTTCTTTAGCAGCTTCTACACCACCTGAAGAAAGAGCTTCATCTACATTTTTTACTAATTTATCCGTATTAGTAGAAGCCATATTCAGATAGATAATTCTTTCAATAGCTATGGCTAAACCCAAAATAAGTGTAATTAATACGATACCCATAAACATGGGGCCACCTTCAATAAAACGCTGTTTTAATTCTTGGTGGAAAGTTTTGTTTTCCGTAGCAGCTTCATCAGCAGCTGCCTGCTCTGTTTGAACGGCAGTAGCCGCATAAGTAGTTTGAACTGTTCCTAAAAATAATAATCCTGACAAAGCAAGGATGGTAAGTAGTCTTTTCATTGTTTGAAATCTTGGTTAATAATTATGTTAACGGGGTTAAAGATATAAATTTTTTCTTAAAAAAAATAACATGGCGGAGAGAAAGGGATTCGAACCCTTGTTACAATTTCTTGTAAACACGCTTTCCAGGCGTGCACCTTCAGCCACTCGGTCACCTCTCCAGATTGGCCTATTATTTAGTTTTAGGGCATCAAATAAAATAAAAATTATTGAATTCTAAAAATTTTAGGCCTACAAATAACAAATAAATTCTAAGTGAGCTCTCCTCTGATAGGTGTTTCAAAAATACTCTTAAATTTATAAGGGTCTGTTTTTTTGGCTAATAAGTACATTAATTTGGCTATAGCCGCTTCTGTTGTGATGTCTTTTCCACTTATTACACCTATGTTCTTTAGTTGAATGCTGGTTTCGTATTGCCCCATAATAACACCACCACCTATACATTGGCTCACGTTAATAATGTGTATTTTATTTTTTATGGCATTTTCCAGTTTTCTTAAAAACCAGAAATTAGTAGGAGCATTTCCGGCACCGTAAGTTTCCATGATAACAGCTTTTAATCCCTCTGTATTGAGTATAGCAGTAATGGCTTCTTTGGTTATGCCCGGAAAGAGTTTTAAAACAGCTATGTTATGGCATGATGCTGTATGAAACCTGGTTTCTAAATGGTAATTGGGTTTTAACAAAAAAGGCTTGTAAAATTTTAAGTGTACGCCGCTTTCTCCAATAGGTGGATAATTAGGTGAGGTAAATGCTTCAAATTGCTCTGCATTTACTTTGGTAGTCCGGTTAGCCCGATATAATTTATATTCAAAATACAGGCATACTTCTGTAACCACCGGTTTATTGTCTTCATTTTTAGAGGCCGCTATTTGAATAGCAGTAATCAAATTTTCTTTGGCATCGGTGCGTAAATCACCAATGGGAAGTTGAGAACCGGTAAAGACTATGGGTTTTTTAAGATTTTCTATCATAAAACTTATCGCCGATGCCACGTATGACATGGTATCTGAACCTGTTAAAATCACAAATCCATCCTTATTCTTATAGTTATCCGTTAATATTGCTATTATTTTTTTATAATAACTGGTATTCATGTTTGAAGAGTCTATCGGCACGTCAAATGAGATGGTTTCTATTTCGCAGTCTATTTGTTGTAATTCCGGTATGTTCTTGTAAAGATTATCAAAATCCAATGGGATTAGTGCTCCGGTGTCATAGTCTTTCACCATGCCAATGGTACCCCCGGTATAAATTAGTAATATCTTAGTTTTTTGTGTCATATTGTTATTTGGCTGATTTCTGTGCACAATATATCTATATTTCATGTGCCAATAAAAATTTTGGTACGAAAAATGTAACTACATTTTAAATTATATGTATTTTTAGAAAATTTTAAATTGATAATATTATGTTAGGATATTATGTAATAATTGGAGTAATTGCCTTAGTGAGTTGGTTGGTAAGCAATCAGCTAAAACGAAAATTTAAGTATTATTCCAAAGTACAACTCAGAAACGGGATGAGCGGTGCAGAAATTGCTCAAAAAATGTTACACGATCACGGTATAAAAGATGTGGAAGTAATTTCTACTCCCGGTATGCTCACAGATCATTATAATCCACTCAAAAAAACAGTAAACCTAAGTGAAGGTGTTTATAATCAACGTAATGCTGCGGCTGCGGCTGTGGCGGCTCATGAATGTGGCCATGCGGTGCAGCATGCAAAAGCTTACCAATGGTTACAATTACGTTCAAAATTGGTGCCTGCGGTAAATATAACTTCAAAGTTTTCCACTTGGCTAATTATAGGTGGTATTATTTTGGGTGCCGCCTCCGGAAATACAGGCTTAGGTTTTTACATAGCTATTGCCGGCCTTATTTTTATGGCGATAGGTACCTTATTCGCCTTTATTACACTCCCTGTAGAATACGATGCCAGTAACCGGGCATTGGCTTGGCTAAAAAATAGAAACGTGGTTACCCCTGACGAGTACAAAGGTTCTGAAGATGCCTTAAAATGGGCGGCCAGAACTTATTTGGTAGCGGCAATAGGTTCTTTGGCTATGTTGTTGTATTGGGCATTACAGATATTGGGAAGTGATTAACGTTTATTGCAGTGCAGGGTTATGAGTTTGGAGGTGTTTTGGTATAACTCTGTATTCCATACGTTTTGGGCATTGGATTGATAGAAAATTCAGTTTTTTTTGGATGCGTAGTATGGCATACTGCTACTCTGAATACTGCCAATTCATCTAAAGTCCTTCAATTTTAATCTGCCGGTCTATTTGCTGGTCCAGAGAAATAAAAGTCTCGGTTCTGGATACACCGTCTATGGCTTGAATTTGCTTGTTGAGTACTTGCATCAAATGTTCGTTGTCCTTGCAAAGAATCTTTACAAAGATGGCATAATTTCCGGTGGTATAATGACTTTCAATCACTTCGTCTATGCTTTCCAGTTTTTTTATAGCATCTTTATAAGTAGCCGTTTTATCTAAAAAAATTCCTACAAATGCCAACGTCTTATAACCTAAAATTTTCGTATTTAGAATAAATTTAGACCCGGCCAGTAATCCGGAATTCTCTAGTTTTCTTAAACGTTGATGGATAGCAGCTCCTGAAATACCTACCTGTTTTGCAATTTGAAGCAAAGGTGTTTTAGCATCTTGCATTAGGTTTTTTAGGATAATTTTATCTATGCCATCTATGTGTAGGTCTTTCTGTTTCATGGTAAAGTTTAATCCGGAAATTAACCCCTAAAGTGTAAAATATTCTTTAGGGGTTATAGGATTATTCATCTTTCATACTGAAATCTTCCATAAATCTGGTGGTATAGTTTCCGGCCAGATAATCCGGATGGTCCATTAGTTTTCTATGGAATGGAATGGTTGTGGCAATACCTTCTATTACAAATTCATCCAAAGCCCTTTTCATTTTGTTAATAGCTTCTTCTCTGGTCTGTGCTGTAGTTATTAGTTTAGCAATCATAGAGTCATAGTTGGGCGGAATGGTATAGTCGGCATAAACATGTGTGTCTAATCTTATGCCGTGGCCGCCGGGCGAGTGTAAGGTGGTAATTTTACCGGGCGAAGGCCTAAAGCCATTATATGGGTCTTCAGCGTTAATGCGGCATTCTATGGAATGCAGTTTAGGTACATAGTTTTTGCCGGAAATAGGTACTCCTGCGGCAACCAGTATTTGTTCTTGTATAAGGTCAAAATCAATAACCTGCTCTGTAATAGGATGCTCTACCTGAATACGGGTATTCATTTCCATAAAATAGAAATTCTTGTGTTTGTCCACTAAGAATTCTATGGTGCCTGCCCCTTCGTATTTAATGTATTCAGCAGCTTTTACGGCAGCTTCACCCATTTTTTTTCGTAATGTGTTGGTCATAAACGGAGATGGCGTTTCTTCCGTTAATTTCTGATGCCTTCGTTGTATAGAGCAATCCCTTTCGGACAAATGGCAAGCCTTTCCGTAGCTGTCACCAACAATCTGTATTTCAATATGCCTTGGCTCTTCTATCAGTTTTTCCATGTACATATTACTATTGCCAAAAGCTGCTTTGGATTCCTGTTTTGCAGAGTCCCATGCATCTTTTAAATCTTCTTCTTTCCAAACAGCACGCATACCTTTTCCGCCACCACCTGCAGAGGCTTTTAGCATTATCGGATAACCAATTTCTTTGGCTATTTTTTTGCATTGCTCAAAATCCTCAATTACACCATCACTTCCCGGAATACATGGCACACCGGCTTCTTTCATAGTAGCTTTTGCCGATGCTTTATCACCCATTTTTTCAATCATTTCGGGTGAAGCACCTATAAATTTTATACCGTGTTCATCACAAATTTTAGAAAATTTTGCATTTTCTGACAGGAAGCCATATCCTGGATGAATGGCATCTGCATTCGTAATCTCAGCAGCAGCGATGATATTGGACATTTTTAAGTACGATTCGCTACTTGGAGGCGGCCCTATACACACCGCTTCATCTGCAAATCTAACGTGCAAGCTTTCGGCATCTGCTGTGGAATAAACGCCCACAGTTTTTATCCCCATTTCCTTGCATGTTCTGATAACACGTAGAGCTATTTCACCCCGGTTAGCTATTAAAATTTTCTTAAACATAATGCAATAGGTTGTTTTACGAAGGATCTACTAAAAATAAGGGTTGTTCAAATTCTACCGGAGTGGCATCCTCCACCAGAACTTTAACTATTTTTCCGGATATTTCAGACTCTATTTCATTAAATAACTTCATAGCTTCTATAATGCAAACCGTATCACCTACATTAATATTACTGCCTACTTCCACAAATAGGGGTTTGTTAGGTGAAGGCCTTCTGTAGAAGGTTCCAATAATTGGGGATTTAATTGTAAGGTATTTTGCGTTTTCGTCACCGGACTCTTTTTCTTTACTCACGGCAGGCTGTGGTGCCAAAGCTTGCGGGGTAGGGGCGATTTGTGGTTGTATTTGTTGCGGTATTGGGGCAGCTGTTTGTTGAACTATAGTAGTCTTAGCTTCGTCTAATCCTGTTTTGATGGTAATTTTAACATCGTCCATTTCTAACTTTACTTCATTAGCACCGGATTTAGCAACAAATTTAATTAAGTTTTGAATATCTTTTAAATTCATAAAAATAACTTTAGTGGTTAATTAAAATTATAAGCCCATTTTAGGTATATGGCTCCCCAAGTGAAGCCTCCACCAAAAGTAGCGAATATTATATTGTCTCCTTTGTGGAGTTGGTTTTCGTAATTTTCCATTAGAAGCGGTAAGGTAGCCGAGGTGGTATTACCATATTTGTGGATATTTATCATCACCTTTTCCATAGGTAGATTCATTCTGTTTGCAGTAGCCTCAATAATTCTCTTGTTTGCCTGATGTGGTGCAAGCCATGCCACATCATTATGGCTGAGATTATTCCTTTTCATTATCAGAGCACTTACATCGGCCATATTGGATACGGCAAATTTAAATACGGTTCTGCCATCCTGGTACACATAGTGCTTTCCTTCTTTAACTGTTTGTATAGAAGCCGGTAAGACCGAACCGCCGGCAACTACTTTTAAAAACTCTCTTCCGTTGCCATCACTTCTCAGATATTCATCTTGTAAGCCTAAGCCTTCTGTATTGGGCTCAAAGAGTACTGCACCTGCACCGTCACCAAAGATAATACAAGTAGCTCTATCTGTATAATCTATCATAGAAGAGTTCATATCTGCTCCTACCAGCAACACTTTTTTGTATTTACCGGACTCTATATATCTTGCTGCTACTGACATACCGTATAAGAAACTGGAACAAGCTGCCTCTAAGTCAAAAGCGAAAGCATTTACAGCTCCTATTTTTGCAGCGGTATAAGCAGCGGTAGATGCAGCTTGCATATCAGGAGTAGCAGTACTTACTATTACAAGCTCTATTTCTTTAGGGTCTAGTCCGCTTTTTTCTATAAGATTTTTACTGGCTTTTATTGCCAGATAGGAAGAGCCTTTTCCAGGTTTTTTTAGAATTCTTCTTTCTTTAATTCCTGTTCGGGTAGTAATCCATTCGTCACTCGTCTCAACCATGCTTTCCAGCATTTTATTGGTTAAGACATCTTCGGGTAAATATTTTCCAACAGCTGTTATAGCGGCGGTAATTTTTGTCATAAATACGTTTAGTTTGGGCTGTTTTCTCTAAAACAGTATTCAAAGTAATGAAAATTATTTTAGTTTTTACTGAAAAAAAGTCTAATTTTAACTAAATTTCACAAAAAAACATAAAAAAACCCTCATTTTGAGGGCTTTTTTTACGTAAAAAAATTTTTATGCCTCAGCCTCAGTGTTATCTATAACTACTTGACCTCGATAGTATAATTTATCTTCATGCCAGTGTGCCCTGTGATACAAATGGGCTTCACCTGTAGTGGGGTCTGTAGCTATTTGCGGCATTTTGGCTTTATAATGTGTTCGTCTTTTATCTCTTCGTTGTTTAGAGGTTTTTCTTTTAGGATGTGCCATTTTCTCTCGCTTTAAATATTTAAGTAAGTTCTTTTAGTTTTTCCCATCGTGGGTCTATAGAGCTATTATTTTTATTTTCTTTTATTTGTATTTCTTTTAGTTTATCCAGTACCGGTGATTGCAATGTGCCGTCTTCAATTCCGGGATGTACTTTTTTTATAGGAATAGCCAATACTATCATCTCGTAGATATACTGTGAAACATCTATTTGATAGGTTTCGTGTGGTACAATAAGTATATCTAAAAATTCATCGTTATATTCCTGACCAAATTTTACTACTAAATTCAGTGTTCCTGTAATAGGTTGCCAGAATAATTCATTGCTAACGTCACATTGTAATTGTACTTTTCCGGTAACTTTAAAGTGTAAATCTAATAGAGTACTTTTTTTAATAAGTTGTAAATCTATCAGTAAGTCGGCATTTTGAATTTCTTCAACAGGATAAACTTCAAAGAACTGATTGTTAATTTTGTAATTAAAATTATGTACCCCTTCTTTTAATCCTCTAAAAGATAAGACATAATTTTTTGCCTTCATACCACTCGCAAAATTAAGCGTGCAAATGTAATAAATTATAATTAAAAATTACAAATTATTTCTCATTCTTTAGAGCATTTTCGCTGAATTGAAGATATGTTTCCCTGTTTCTGTAAATATCTAAAGCGGTATAGACGGCTTCTTTAAAAGAGTTGTGGTCTGCTTTGTTCAAGCCGGCTATATCAAATCCGGTACCGTGATCCGGAGAAGTCCTTATTTTATCCAGTCCTGCAGTAAAGTTTACCCCGCCACCAAAGGCTATGGTTTTAAATGGCCCTAGGCCTTGGTCGTGATACATAGCCAAAACACCGTCAAATTTAGTGTAAGTACCAGATCCAAAAAAGCTATCTGCCGCATAGGGGCCGTAAACAAGTTGGCCGTTAGATTGGAATTTTTCTAAAACAGGGGTTACTATTTTTTGGTCTTCACTGCCAATAAGGCCATTATCTCCGGCATGTGGGTTTAAACCCAACACAGCTATTTTTGGCTTTTTTATGCAAAAATCCCTAACTAAGCTGTTATACATAATATTTACTTTTTTTTCTATTAACTTCGGTGTTATGGAGGTTGCTATTTCTGACACGGGAATATGGCCGGTTATTAATCCTACTCGAAGCGATTTTGACATTAGAATCATAAGGCTTTCGCCGGAAAGTTGATTTTCTAAATATTCTGTATGGCCATTAAATTTAAAAGTTTCAGATTGGATGTTGTGTTTGTTGATAGGTGCGGTTACCAGCACATCAATTTCATTATTTAATAAAGCTTTGGTGGCGGCTTCTAAGGAAAGCAGTGCGTATTTGCCACCTGTGTTGGTTTTTTTTCCAAAAGTTACCTCTGGATTATCATGCCATACGTTAACCAAATTAATTTTATTATCAATAGCATTTTTAGCATTTCTGCTGCCTTGCGTTTGAATGTTTAGCTTTAGTTGATTTTTATGAATGTTTAGTGTTTTGTTAGATCCAAAAATGACAGGCGTACACAGTTCTAGCATACGGCCATCTTCAAAAGTTTTTAAAATTACTTCTATTCCTATTCCGTTTATATCTCCTAAAGAAATACCCACTTTTAACGGCTTACTATTGTTCATACCTCAAAATAATTATTATTTTTGAATTACAAAACTACACAATTAATCTTTATTTATGTTTACCGGTATAGTAGAAAGCTTAGGCGAAATAGTACAGATAGAAAAAGATCGTAATAATTTGAATTTTACAATTAAGAGCAGCCTGATTCACGAGTTGAAAATAGATCAGAGCATAGCTCATAACGGAGTTTGTTTAACGGTTACAGATATAAACCTTTCAGACAGTACTTATGCGGTAACCGCTATAGAAGAAACACTTGTTAAAAGTAACCTTAAAGATTTGAAGACAGGTGATTTTATCAATTTAGAACGCAGTATGCGGTTAGGTGATCGCTTAGACGGCCATATTGTACAAGGCCATGTAGATACTACGGCTGTTTGTACGGGAATAAAAAATAACAATGGGAGCTGGATATTTGATTTTGCATATAAAGACAACACTTTAGTTACTATTGAGAAAGGTTCTGTTACAGTAAATGGCGTGAGCTTAACCGTAGTTAACAGTAAAAAAAATCAATTTAGTGTAGCTATTATTCCTTATACTTACAGTCATACAAACTTTAAGGCTTTAAAAGTCGGCGATAACGTAAATATAGAATTTGATGTAATTGGTAAATATGTAGCGAGGCTTATAGGGAAGTAGGGTTATTTTTCTAAATCTCTAACTTTTTTAATGCCATAACCAATGCCCAACGCTATTAAAACGGCTATTCCGCCGTCAATTGGATATCTGCCAGGCGGCGGACATGGCTGTGACGGACACGGTCTCGGAGGGGCTTGAGCAAAAATACCTGTGGAAAACAAGATAAATGCGATTATAAGAAATGATTTAATCAGTTTGCTCACCATATATTTATCTCTTTTTATTTGCAGTAACGTATTTTTTTTTAATTAATTGCAAAGATATGAATTCTTTTTCTTTAAAAATTAATTAATATTGTTTTTATTTAAGTTTTACACTTAAGATAATAAAAACAAATATACTAATATAATCTAAAGACTTTCTAAATATTAAATTAAAATACACAATTCGTTTTGCAGTTACAAACTTAGCAAAAAAACACTAACAAATTTTATATTTAATTTTTGCTTAAACTACAAAAGTTTGTTATTGTGTGTTATTTTTTTACAAATACACTTTAATATTTTAAGCCATTTGGGCAAAAAGTCATTCCGCAATGAACGTTTTGTTAAATCTTGCGTTCCTTTTAGATAGGCTTTTTGCTTACTATCTTTTATTTCAAAAAAGTGGACCCAGAAGGGCTCGAACCTTCGACCCCCTGATTATGAGTCAGGTGCTCTAACCAGCTGAGCTATGGGTCCTGATTTGGGGTGCAATATTAATACTTATTTAATGAAATTACAATAAAATATAAAATTTCTTTTTTCTTTCGGCCAAGAACATTATTCTTGATAGCTAATTATCTGTGGTTTAGGTAGATGTAGATATTTGTAATGAAGGCATTTGTAAGGTAAAAAGTTTTACACCTTTCTTCTCATAAGGCTAATGGCAAATTGTTTTAAAGATTGTTTTTTATTACTACTTATTGAAAGTTTATCGAGATAAGTAATGGCCAAATCTGTGTATTTGCTTACTTCATTTTTTATTATTTTGTCA
>PDQE01000018.1 GCA_002747735.1 Flavobacteriales bacterium
TGATTGGCAATTTCTTCAAAATACCGGATGGCATCCAGTACGGAATTGGCAGATTGTTCCTTAAAAAAAGTTCCTGTTGATTTTGATGGTTGCTGCCTGTTTTCTATTACAGTTTCTAAAGCTCCTCCTTTTTTATAGGCTATTACGGGTATGCCGTAGGCCATAACTTCTAATGGAATAAGCCCAAAATCCTCTTCGCCCGGAAATAACAGAGCCTTTGTTTTTTCAAAAAACTTTACTATCTGCTCCCATGGCAGTGCACCGGTAAAAGTAACATTATTACCGGCTTTTTTCATCAATTTTTTTCGTTCCGATCCTTCTCCGATGATTAATAGTTTTTGGTCTGTATTGGCAAAAGCATCTATTAAAATATCTATCCGTTTATAAGGTGTAATAGCTCCAAAGCTAAGATAATACTCTTTTTTACTTTTTGCAGATGGTTTTTGAATAAAATGGTGGTCTGCTATAGGCGGATGAAGTACTACGGAGGGTTTGTTGTAAAATTTTTTAATCCTGTTTGCTGTGTTGACAGAATTGGCAATATACAGGTTTACGTTATCAATTGTTTGCTGATCCCATTTTTGTAATTGATTCAGGAAATAGTTTCCAATTTGTCGCAGCAGTCTTGGCATGGCTTTTATATAATCTGCCCGGTGGCTGTAACAGTATCTTAGGGGGGTGTGCATATAGCAAATATGCGGAGTGTCTTCCGGAATTTTAATACCCTTAGCCGGTCCTGATTCAGAAGAAATAATAAGGTCGTATTTTTCTTTTAGTTTTAATGACTGTAAACCAAACGGATACAATGGAAACATCTTTTGATAATGTTTTCTTAGATACGGTTTATTTAATATTGAAGTAAAAACACGATGTTTACCTAAATAATCCCCATACCGTTTTCTGTCGTAAAAAAGAGTATAAATATCTGCTTCAGGAAAAATTTTTAGCAGCGATTCTACTACTTTTTCTCCACCTCTTCGGGTGATAAACCAATAATGTACAATGGCCACTTTCATTTATATTCCTTAAAGTAGTAGCAAAACTTATAAAAGTTTACACTTATTTCCAACAAAAGCAAAAATAGCATTAAAAAAACTATAAAATAATACCCCATCATGACGACTTAGCACATTCTCAGTAAGAAGAGAAAAAAATATTAACAGCGAAAAGAGTAAATATAGCCAGTTGCTATTACTGTAAGCCACGTAAATAGATACGCTTAGACTTACTATAAATAATAGTAAACCTATAATTCCGGCAGCTAAAAACACGTGAAAATATTGATTGTGGGAATTATAATTAAACATTACATAAACATTACAGTCTAAATTAGTTTCGTAACAATTTTGAAGTTCGTCATCAACATCTCCAATTCCATATCCTGTTAACCAATTAGATTCAATTAAGGATAAAGAACAAAAATAGATGCCATTTCTGATTTGCTCATTGGTAATAGTCTCAAAATCATAATTATAATCACCCTTGGGTAACGAAAAATTATAATTTACCAACTCTTTCATACGAACTAAAAAATTGGGCTTAACATAGGAGATAAATGCCAGATAAAATAAAATGGCCATAACCCCAACTAGTTTATAGATAATTTTCTTTGTTTTTTTAAAGAATGTGATGAGTAACAGTAAAACAGTGATAATTTGAGGAAACCGTGCTCCGATTTTTAACTGCCAATAAATTAAATAGATGGTGATACCACTAATAAGAACTAGAGAAAAATATTTTTTTTGTTTTATGTGCTGTTCTATTTTAAAGAAAGCGATAAATAGAGCAAAAGCAATCCAGATAGAGAAATAAGTGCCATGAACATCTGTAAGTGTTTCAAATGCGTTGCGGTATTCCCAGTCTGTAAGCATTGCAGTATCTTTAGTAAAATACAAATAACCTTGTATAAAGCATAAATAAAAAAATACGGCAAATAAATAAATATTAAATACAGGAGCAATCTGCTTTTTACTAAAAGTTCCGAATAGAAAAACTCCAAAAATAACCGGGAAAATGAGTATGGGTAATACTGTTTTTAAATATTTAAGGCCGCGGGTAAGATTTTCACTGTAAGTCAAAGTTAATAGATAGATAAAAAATAACATTCCGAAAATAATAACCTGCCTTAATTTTTTTTTGTTAAGGCTTTTGGGCTGATATAAGACATAATAAATTACCCCTAATACCAAAATAGAAATCATAAAAACACTTTCTACTCCTCTGGGCAACAAAGGAAAAAGAGCCAGAGCATAAATAAAATAGCGTATTGCAGTATGAAGGAATAATTGGAATTTATCCATAATTTACCGTTTAATAATGGAATAAAACAATTCAATATGTTTATTTGCTGCTTTTTCCCAACTGTACTTTAAAATATTTTGTTTTCCTTTTAAGATTAACTTGCTTTTTAAATCATTATCATGTATTAGTCTTTCTATTTTTTCTTTCAGGCTGATGGCATTGTTTTTGTCAAAAAATAACGCTGCATCTGTTGCCACTTCTTTAAAAGGAGCTATATCTGAACAGATTACCGGAGTATTACATGACATTGCTTCCAACAAGGGTAGTCCAAAGCCCTCGTAAATGGAGGGAAAAATAAAAGCCTCGGCATTTTTATAAACTTTTGATATGGTATTATTAGGCACATAACCGGTAAAAATAACTGATTTTTCCAGGCCGTGTTTTTTTATAAAATCAAATATTTTTCTGTCCCCGGTTACAAAGCCTTCTTTTTTTCCTATAACCACTATTTTAAATTTTTTTTGTAGGGTAGAAGAGAGTGCTAGGTAGGCTTTTAACAATACAATGAGATTTTTGTGAGGTTTTACATTTCCTACAAACAAAAAATAATTGTTGGGCAGTTCTATACTCAAATTTTCTTTGTCTGTTTTATAGAAATCCGGCCTAATGCCATTGGGTATAACTTCAATTTGGTTTTGCGAGGCGTTTGTATGTTTTATAATTTCTGATTTAGAGAATTCTGATACTGTAATAATTCTATTGCTTTTATTTACGGCTTTAGATATAAGTTTTTTAGCATAACCGTATTTTAAAGAATAAACTGATTTTTTTAGAGCCAGATGGTTTACATCGTGTATAGTACAAATTAAATTTTGAGCTTTCACAGGAAACAGCGGAATGTTAAAATGTGGACACCATAACAGTTTAGTTTTTGGAATAATTTTGGGAAATAAAAACTGTTCTTTTACAGAATAAATATTTGCCTTAAATGAGATTATTTTAGTTTTTGCAGCCCATTCAAATTCATTTAATTCTTTTTTATTTCCCAATAATATTAATTGAAAGTGTTCAATGAGAAATGGTAAAATATTTTGAATGTATATGCCTATACCAGAGTAGTTTAGCATTCTTACATCTATTGTTACAGCTTGCTTACTCATATAAGATAAGGTTGTTTAGGCTTTTTTGATAAAGTTAAGAGTATTCCAAACAAAATCCATGGGTACAAAAAATATATTTGAACACCAAGTATAAAAAACAACAGAAAACAATACATGTATATTTCCAGATTGGTATGATTTCGTTTTAATTGCCTTATAAGCAAAATCATTAATAATAAAAATAGAGAGAAAATAAAGAATCCGCCATCAACTAATAATTGCATTAATCCGCCAAAACCATGAGCATCTGCCTTACCGGGTGGACTATACGGAATAAAACCTCTATATTTGGGATTGTTTCTTATCAAAGGATAATTACCCAGGCCAATTCCAAAAACAGGATGGTCTAAAATCATATCAGGAAATATGAATACTCCGGCTATTCTTCCCATCACCAGATTTATGTCATCCGGCCGCTCATTAATTTCTCTTTTAATGTGTTTAATATCATCTATGTACAGAGTGGCCAGTTTTGTAAATAATATAGCTGTAATTAGTCCGCCAATTATTAAAATAAATATATTTAGTCTGCGTAATCGGGCATACATTGTTTTGTAATATTTAAGGATAAACCACAGTACTATGAATAAAATACCTGCTTTTGATCTGGCCGTGAAAACTATGGTAAGGATGAGAATAATCCGGAAAAAATTATTGTATTTAGATTGAAACAGGTAGGTAAGAATGTAGGTAAAACCGAGCATAAGCCCAAAAGGCCCGCCTTCTGAATACCAACCTCTTAAACGATAATTCCAATAGGAAATGTAAGTGTTTTCTATTATGCCAAACCGGTGCAGATAATATATAGTATAAAAGACTAAAAGTACTGCCATGTTTAACAGAAATATCTGTTTGATGCATTGCAAAATAGCCTTATAATCAAGTTTTTTTGTGTAATTATGCACTAATGCGGCTAAATTTACACAGGCTATAAGTTCCAGAAACCTACCCAATGATATAAAGTAGGGTCTTATAAGCGGAGATACATTTTGTAATAAATAAAAATCTTTAAACGGATTAAACAATAATGTTAAGAGCAACCAAAGGGTAAACAGAGATAGTAGTGCTAAAATATATTTATTAATACGGCGGTAATAAATAAACGGGGTAAGCAATAATAAACTGATTTCAGCCACTTTAACCACGTCTATTTTTAGTTCAGTAAACTGAATGCAAAAAACCACAAATAAGCAAAACAATACATTTTTTAACGCATAAGGGTTGTATGATGAGGTTGCCGTTTGGTTCATTTGTTCTCAAAAAAGACAAAAAGGGCTACTTTTTCTGTAAAGGTACATATATTGGCCATACATTAAAGTTTTTCTTAATATAAATAAGTGCCAATACATTGGTAAGTACAATGGAAAATCCTGTTGCCACTGCGGCTCCGTTTATTCCCCACACAGGTATAAGAATCAGATTTAAAACAATATTTAGCAGAGCAGTACCCATAGTAATTTTTCCAAATATTTTCTGATTGTCCGTCATATTTAGAATTAAGTCAACAAAACCGGTTATTGAAAATATAAACTGACCTATAATTAAAATAACCAAAGCACTATGCCCTGCGGTAAATTCATCACCAAAATATAGTAGAATTTCTCTGGAAAATATCAGTAAAATGAATAGTACCGGTAAAGAGATAAAAAATATTAATTTTGAAGATTGCAGGATGAGTTCTTTAAATCCCTTTTGGTTATTTTCTGCATAGAGAGCGGCTATTTTAGGGCCAACTACTGTCCCCAAAACTACTACAAAAATTGCATTAACTCCGGCTATTTGTGATACAATCCTATAAATACCCACATCCTTACTAATGCTAAAAATTCCCAGCATGATGGTATCTATAGAAAAAATAAGATAAATCATAGATGAACTAATCATCATAGGAAATCCGCTGTTTATCAGTTGTTTGCCCGATAGTTTTAATATTGGATTGTTTTGTTTAATTGGAAAGATAAAAAGAAAAGAAATAATACAGGGAATTACAAAAGCCAATGACAGACATATAATTACAAAACTGTCCATGGCTGCTTTATAATATACGGTTGCTAAAAACAGGAATAAAATAAAGATTGCATTGGTTAAAAATGAACTGATTATTGCAAATAATAATACTCTTTTTTGCCCCATAAACAGGTTGCTGTTGTAATTTAAGAATACCGCGGCCAATAATATTAAAGGCAGTTTCTCAAAATAAGGTTCTAAGTGGTGGTCTTTAAAAACGTTTTCTGATAAAAAACCATTGCTTAAATATAGTATTACAGATAGAATTACTGTAGTTATAAAAATAATGAGATATGATTTAGAAAGGAAATTGCTTTTAAAATGTTTTAAATGATAATGGGATTTATCAGCAGCAAGCTTAATAACTAAGGTATTGAGTCCCAGTGTGGAAAATATTATTAAAACCATTATGAGAGATTTTATAATTGCATATCTCCCATAAACTGATGGCCCAAATTCTTTTGTGATAAAAATAGCAATGATATATACCAAGACTACATTAACACCATAAAAAAGAAAATGGGTGCCGCCACCTTTAATCAAATCTTTTAAATGACTGTTGCTTTTCGGTAATAAAGGTTTCATAAATCCTATTTACCGTATTGTTTCAAATACCTGTTCAGTTGTCCTAATAAAATAAACAAAAACATCAATGCCCCAAATCCTACCCCTAACAAAAAAGTATATTTTTTGAAAATAGAACGTTCTTTTATGCCTACTTTACTAAAAGATGAAACCACGTTTAAAATATCAGTGGTTTTGGCTTTATCTTTGTTGTTGGCAACCAGTTTTTTGTTTAGATTTAGGCTTTCGTTAAACAATTTTAGTTCATTAGTTTTTTTGTCTTCCCTGGCCATGGAAATGTTGGTGCCGGTCTTGGGTTTTTGGGCTTCAATAATGAGTATGGTGTTGTATATTTTTCGCAGGGTGTCAACCTCTTGCATAGATTTTAACAATACTTTTTCATTCTGAATTAAATTCTCATCATTAATTTTTTTCTGATTTTTAAAATAAGAATTATTTTCTACCGAGTTGATAATGGGTTTTGTGAGCTTTTCAAAAATGTTGTTATTCTTAGATTTTACTAAAATTTTATGGTATTTGTAGTTAAAATCCGCAAATCCTTGTCTATAGTTTTCAATACTCATATTTTTTACAGTGGTAGAATCAGCATTTTCCACAAATTCATTAAATGACTCGTAAATTTCATTTTGGTTTTGTATGGGCTCTATATAAAAACCTTTTAACTGATTTGCTTCTTCCATGCTTATGGCCAGTGCCTCAGATAATAATACAGAGTCCTTCTGCCTTACCAATTCGTGATAAAATTCTATGTTTTTATACAACTGCTGGGCACTGTTAAAGTTGGGTTCCACTATCATAAATGAGGTATATACTTTTGGTTTGGAATAATCTATTATCCCCCCAATTATAGCACCTGTAATAATAGCTATGAACAGTTTAAGGGCATTGTTTCTTAAAAAGATTAAAAACAGTATGAAATAGTGAAAAAGTCTGGTGAAACAATTGCCAATGGCCTTAAAAAAATTCTGGATGCCTTTGCCAATGGTTTTAAACAGGTGGTTTAGGTCTATTTCTTCATTTTGCGGATAGTTTTCTTTTGCCATAGGATGAGCTTATTGGTTAAAAATTTGCTCCAAAATTTTTTCTGTAATGGTATAAGTAGGTTTAACACCTGTGGTTCCCAGCCCACCAGATGCTAGAGTTCCTCCGGTTTCTAATGGATTATCAGAGGCGTAATAAGCGTACCGTACTTTTACGTCTTTTGAAATATTTCCTCTTATCTGAGATGCGGATTGTATTGCTTTCTGATAATGTGCTCCTTCCATTTCCAGCCCAATGGCTCTCCATGTAGAATTGTGAAAAAACTCCAATAAATCCCTGTTTTGAAGTGATGTTCCCAAAACGGTAACCATTGTGCCTTCATACGCATCTATACCAGAATCTTCAAAGTCTACCTTGTTTAGTTCATTTTTAAAAGGATAATTATCTGCCGTACCTTCATAAATATGGGCAGTGGGTATCATAATATCGCCTTTTTTTCCTTTTAAAATACCGGCTTTTCCCATAACAGATACAGATACGACAGGCATAAAATGGGTTTTTCCCTTAGGGCAAATATACGGTTTTAACAATTCATCCATTGTTTCAAAAGCCTGTTCCCCAAAGGCATAGTCCATAACAATAAGTACCGGTTCTTTGGTATTTTTTTGAGTATTGGCGTTTTTTAAGAAATCCAATTTGTTTCGGTCTATATGTGCCGTATCAATAATTTGTACGTTAATATTAGTGCCGGAAGTATCTTTTACGTAAGTAAGCCCTTGGTTAGCAGCGGCATTTTTAATCTTAGATTGCAAGGCATTGTTTTCTTTTTTGCTCAGTTTTTCAAACAACCCTGTCTTTTTATGTTTTTTGTATTCTTCTTGTAAAACGATAGGGCCGTAAATCCTATTCATTACACTGTGCATGTTGGCACTGATAATATGCAATGGACGGTTAAAAATACCTTTCTCAAAAAGTATGGTTTTTATCTTTTCAGCCCATTTTTCTCCATAAATATGATGCCCGATACGTTCGCGAAGGGTAGAACTGAAAATTATAGTTCGTTTTTTGTTGAAGAAGGTTTCGTTAATAGCCAATTTTCCCATCCAGTAAATGGTACTGAAAAATCTATTTTCTCTACCTTCCCGGTCAAACTTATTTGTAATATCCTTTACCTCACTAAAAGTCCTGCCAAGTATATTGGCCACATGGGTAATGACGATTTCTTTTTCATTATGGCTCAATTTTTTGTTGTTTAATACTACTTCTTCCAGACTTTCCCATTCTCTGATGGCTTTCCCCTCTTCGTCAATGATGGCGTTGTGTTTAATCTTATGCGATTCTATAAATAGAAAAGTAAGGTGTGTAAGAATGTCATAGACATCAGAGCGGCCACGGGTAATAACTATATTCATCTGGTCGCGGTCTATTCGGTAACAGTTTCTTCGGCGTTTTTCGGGGATTAAGGGTTTAAAATGCGAATTGTGATAGCCTTCTTCTGCTGTTAAATTTATAAAACGGCATTCTTCTATGCCTTCCGGTAAGCGTTCCAGAACATATACCAACCCATCTAGTTCAGCCTTTTCTTCGGCAATGGAGCCGTAAATTTCCGGTTTGAGTACCAGCAGGGCATCTCTAAGCGTTTGTCCGCTTATGCCCATAGGTTTGTAAAATCCACGATTAAACAAATGTCGCATGGTTATGTACATGCGTTCAATTGCGTTGGATGATTCTCGGGATTTTGTGTGTTTTAACAGGTGCATGTAGTTAGTTTTTGCAAAGATACCAAAAAATGGGTATTAACTGAATGTGAAAATTTGTAATTGTAGCATTGCTTAATCAAAAAAATTTCCAATTTCTGGGCCGGTGTTTCCGGTTTACTGCTCCCTACTGCTCCTATTTCTTTACTGCAATATCTTATCGTATTTTGCTTTATTGTTTAACACCTCTTGTGCTTTTAGAACGGCGTTATCATGGGTAATCCGGTGTTTAAATTCACCTTTTTTATAGGCATACCGTCTTATGATTTCGTATAGCAAGGCATCTTTTACAATTTCTTTGTCGGCATCTATTGCAGTTAACTTTTGGGTTAAGATGGCCGATTTTAAACTGGCAATTGCAGGTTGTATTTTTTCGTTTAAATTTTCTTTTTCTAAAGACTTTTCGGTTTCTGAGAGTTGTTTATCCGCTTCGGTTTGGATTACTTCCGGATTGAGTTTGAGGTAATTTTTAAAATTCTCAAAATCACTATCGGTTAGGTTAAAATTATCGGTATTAATACTTTCTTTATTATTATGCACATATTCATTAACATACATAAAAATAGCCTCCGAGTTTAACAAGGCTTCTGTTGCTATCGTTTTTTTATTCTTACTTAAACTGATATCCGGTTCAATTCCACCGCCATCATATACAGTCCGGCCGTTTCTGGTTTTAAATGCATTGCGTTTTTTGTCAGAAAATTTGGGCACATCGCCATTGTCTATTTTATGGGCGTAGTCCAATTCCTGGATACACCGGCCACTGGGGGTATAATATTTGGCAATGGTAAGTTTTAGCTGTGTGCCATAGGTAAGTTTTCTAAATCGTTGTACCAATCCTTTGCCAAAAGAACGGTTGCCAATTATTACGGCACGGTCTAAATCCTGCAGCGAACCTGCAACAATTTCAGAAGCCGATGCCGAGGTATCGTTAATTAAGACTACCAAAGGAATATCTGCATCTATAGGTTCTCTTTTGGTTTTATAAACATCGCTCCATTTTTTTACTTTGGCTTTTGTTGTTACCACCACTTCATCTTTAGGGATAAAAAAATTGGTAATTTCTACAGCTTCGTTAATTAATCCCCCGCCATTGCCCCTGAGATCCAGGATGAGTTTATCCATGCCTTGGCTTTTTAGGTCTTCATAGGCTTCCCTGACTTTCTGCGAACTGTTTTGGTTAAATTTTATAAAAGAAATATACCCTGTGTTATTGTCTAATAGTTTATAGTAAGGCACCGGATTTAATTCAATGGACGAGCGGTTAATTGTTGTTTCAAAAGTTTTACCCTGTCGGTTTATTTTTAAGATAACTTCACTTTCGGGTACACCGCTAAGCATAAACTGAGCATCTTTAACTGTGGTTTCGTTAAGTTTAAAATCGTCTATCTTTGTAATTTCATCCCCGGCTTTTAAACCTGCCTCATCTGCCGGCATATTTTCGTATGGCTCTGTAATGTAGAGTTTGTGGTTTATTATCTTAGTTTCTGCACCTATACCGCCGTGGTTTCCCGCTGCGTTTATTCTGGCTTTTTCTACGCCTTGTTCGTCGTAAAACTTGGTGTATGGGTCCAGTTCTTTTAACATATTATCAATGGCTGTCTCGGTAAGTTCTGCCGGATTGGTTTCGTCTATATAGTACATGTTTAATTCCTTAAACAAAGTGGTGTAGATTTCTATCTGTTTGGCTACTTCAAAAAAATCTGATTTAAAGCCAAAAGAAACCGTTAAAATCGCGATTACAAGACCTGTAATTGCTATTTTTCGTATTTTCTTCATGATGCTAAGTAATTTTTTTCCTTTCCAGTTGTTTTAATAAAAATAAAAACTGCTCTTCTAATTCAACGAAATTATGTGCTCTTTCGTCTATAAAGATGAGTATAATTGCTATTTTTTTATCCACATGGGTGTATAAATCGTTTTTATGTTGCCGGTATATTTCTCTGAGTTGCCTTTTTATTCTATTTCTTTGAGTTGCTTTTTTTATTTTCTTTTTGGGTACGGAAAATGCGATTTGTACCGGAAAATTCCCCGGATGTTCTATTGGCAAATACTTTAAAAGCAAAGGATAGGCATATAAATTTTGTCCTTTTTTAAAAAGTTCTTCAATTATTTTTTTGCTTTTTAAGCGTTCGTCTTTGTTAAAAGTTTGTCGCATAGGGCAAAGGTAGGCAATAAGCTTTACTCTTACTTTAAAAAGTTAATGAGTTCATTGCCTTTTGTGAAGAAATATTCAAAATTTCTTAATACAGGTTCCATTAAACATTTGTATATTACGTTTAAAAGCTTGTTTTATTACCACTAATTAAATCAGGTAATTAAGATGATAGAGAAATATGCCAATAAATTTCTTTTCCTTTGGAAGTGATTGATAGGAAGGATTATTTAAAAAGAGTTATAATATTTCGTTCTTCAGTTTTTTAAGTTTAAATGTGCAAACGTTTTATTGGTCAAACTACGGTTAATTAATTAGAATTATACAATTATGCCACAAGATTTATTCCAATCCCCCGATTATTATTTGCTGGATAAGAATACGCCCAAAAGGCAGTTTTTCCTAAAGAAATTATTAACGGATTGGCAGAGATTGGAGCTTTTGGCCCTTATATTCCCGAAAAATATGGCGGAGCGGGTTTAGATCAGATTTCTTATGGCCTGATAATGCAGGAAATAGAGCGTGGAGACAGTGGTATTCGTTCTACGGCATCGGTGCAGTCTTCTCTGGTAATGTATCCCATTTGGAAGTATGGCAATGAAGCCCAACGTAAAAAATATCTGCGTAAACTTGCCACAGGCGAGTGGATGGGTTGTTTTGGGCTTACTGAACCTGACCACGGCTCTAATCCGGGTGGTATGGAAACGAAGTTCAAAGACAAAGGAGATTATTATTTACTTAACGGAGCCAAAATGTGGATTTCCAATGCTCCTTTTGCGGATATAGCCATAGTTTGGGCCAAAAACGAAACAGGCAGAATTCATGGCCTTATTGTAGAACGCGGTATGGAAGGCTTTACCACGCCCGAAACCCATAATAAATGGTCTTTGAGAACTTCTGCTACCGGAGAACTCATTTTTGACAATGTAAAAGTGCCTAAAGAAAACCTCTTGTCCGGAAAATCGGGTTTAGGGGCACCGCTTGGCTGTCTGGACTCCGCACGTTACGGCATTGCTTGGGGAGCCATAGGTGCGGCTATGGATTGTTATGATACGGCATTGCGATATGCAAAAGAACGCATCCAGTTTGGTAAACCCATTGGAGCTTTTCAGTTACAGCAAAAAAAACTGGCCGAGATGATTACAGAAATAACCAAAGCTCAACTTCTTGCATGGCGATTGGGAATGCTAAAAAATGAAAACCGGGCTACTTCTGCCCAAATCTCCATGGCCAAACGCAATAATGTGGAAATGGCTTTAAAAATAACTCGTGAAGCCCGTCAAATGCTGGGCGGTATGGGTATAACAGGTGAATACTCCATAATGCGACACATGATGAATTTAGAATCCGTAATAACCTACGAAGGCACGCATGATATTCACCTATTGATTACCGGATTGGATGTTACCGGGTTGAGTGCGTTTAAGTAACAGATACAAATATTAAAATTTATATTCTAATCCTGTAACCACATAGCCACTGAGCACAGAAACCGTTTCTTCTTCATAAAAATTTTCGTAGGCAGCATTTTCTATAATTTTATTTTTATCCAAATGTAGGATGTCATTACCTTTTAAATACCATTTCCATTTGCCGTTTTTTGAGGAGTAACGTACCTCTGGGTTAAGGCGATAAAAAGTATTACTGTTTTTGCCAGTTTTATAGGTTTTTAGAGAATTGTCAATGCCAAAAAAGAATTGGCGGCTATTCAAAAATATGTTTAAAAAAGGTTCAGTTTGGGTTACTTTGTTGGATTTGGATTGGATATTAGTAGTAATTCGGCTTAAATAATAACGGAAACCTGACTCAAAATTAAAAATTGAGTTTTTAATGTTGGATGAAATCTTAATGGTATTTGACCAATTATTGGTAAGAATTCTCGTTGGTGAATAATTGACATAATTAAATCTTTTTAATTGTGAATAGGTAGTCTTTAGCCGCAACGAAAAAGGAATTTTGGTAAACTTTTTATCCATTAGTAAGTATCCGTTTAAGTTTTTGGATTGGGTTCCTTTTATAAAAGTATTTATACGATATCCATCTTTAGGCAAAGTGTTTGTAGCCAGATTGTCTTTGCCATAGGAAAGATTGCTGCCCAAACTTAATAATGTTCCGGAAAACAGGTCATAGATAAAATATCGAAACCCCAGTTGGTTTACTATGGCATAATCTCCCAAACTTAAGCCGCTGCCATTCAGTAACGTATTAAAATTGGCAATGTAGGGTTCTTCCACAATATTTTTTGCATGGGCTATTTTAATGGATTTGTCGTAATAAATACTCAAAGTATGCGATTTTTTAAACTGGAGCTTAAAATTGGCGTAGGGTAGTAATTCAGTTCGTTTACTATGTTTAAAATTGAAGAAACTGTAATTTCCACCAATTTCATATTGAAACAGGCCGCTTTTATCTAACATAAAGAAACCCAATTGCTGTTCAAAAACAGAGGTGGAAATATTATTGGAGTGCGTTTTGTTTTTGATTACACTTTTAAAATTGTTGTCAGTAGCAGACAGTTTATAATGAAGTTTGGCCGTAATCTGCTTACTTATTTTCTTAGATAGCGTAGTATGTAAACCTATGCCGTTTTCATCATTCTCAATTTTTTGTAAAGCAGAAAAATCATTTTTTGGAAAAGATAATCCTAAAAATGTTTTATTAGAGGATAACAGTAAATCTTCTTTACCGGATTTTATACTCTGAAAAGCTATTACCGAAAAAAGAAATGAGGCAATTTTTTGTTTGTATTGTAATGCTTGTTGAAAAGAAAAATTATCATTTTTCCTGTCAGTATCAAATGCCTGTTTGCCAAAAATATCTATACTTCTTGCTTCGTTTTTTTGTGGTGATAGATTCAAGGTGTATTCCAAGACAGAATTAGAAGAGGGTTTGTAAACTGAATTTATAAAAGTGTTCATTATACTCAGGGTATTGTCACTTGTATTTTCTAAGGATTGTTCAACGCTGCTATTTTCCAAAATATAGGTTTGGGTAGCCATTCTTTTTTCTATACCGGCTATTTTGTCAAAAATGATATAGCTGTTTAGTTTAAATTTTTTTGATGGATTATAGGAGAAATTCAAAGCGGCAAGTTGTTCTTTTTTGCTTTTTACCCTGTTGTCCGAAAACAAATAAGCTGGTAAATCTTCACTTGACAGGGTAGTGGTATTAGCATTTTTTGCAGTTAGTTTTTCAATACCTCCTTGAAAGCTTATATAGTTTTCAAAAGAAAAAGTTTGATTGCCCAGATTGTTTATATTACCTATGAAAAACAGGTTTGTTTTATCACTAAAAGAATACAAATTAGCCTCGGTTTCATACTTACTTTTATAACCCCCGCCTCCGCTTATATTACCTTTAATTTTCCCTTTGTAGGCTTGGTCTATTTCTATGTTTAATGCAGTTTTGTTTCGTTGTGGCTGGTTGTCCAAATCAGTTAAATCCTTGTAGTTTTCATATAGTGAGATTCCTTTAATCATTTCTGATGAGATATTTTCTCCTGCTATTTGATGATTATCGCCAAAGAATTCTTTGCCATCTATTAATAGCTTGTCTATTTTTTTGCCATGTGCAACTATCTTACCATTTTCATCGGTTTCTACTCCCGGTAATTTGTTTATGATGTCATTTAAGTTTTGTTCGTTACCTGTTGTTAATCGTTTTAAGTTATAGATAGTGGTATCATTTTTTACGGAAGCATCAAGAGTTTTGGCTTTTATTTCTATTTCGGATAGTTGAGTTGCATCCTCGCTAAGTGTAAAGTTTAGAATTTCACCCGACCTGATGTCTTTTTCTACGGTAATTGTTTTGTATCCCAGATAACTTACTTTAAATATGTAACTGCCTAAGGGCAATTCAAGAAAGTATTGCCCGTTTGTATCACTCACGGCATAGGTAATGATTTTTGAGGTTTCTTTGCCCAGAGCAGATATATGAGCCTGCGGGAGTGGCTGGTTTTCAGAATCGCTTATGGTTCCTTTTACTTCTGTAGTTTGTGAATAGGCGTAAACTGAGAAAAAACAACAAAGTAATATAAAAGCCGCTTTACATTTTAATAACCTGAACGCCATTATTTTTTTTGTTCCCTCCGGTTAAACCTTTAATTTTTTCTTCTTTGATTTTATCAAATTCTACTTGAGTTATTTTTTTTCCTTTGGTAGGTTTTTCTATGTTTATCTTTTCCTTGGAGAAGGAAATATCAGTGGCTTCTATGGTTATATCTCCTGTTTGTACTTTTAAAACAAGCCCGGGTAATCCAAAATAGCTTTTTGGCCCTTCATTACTGGGAATTTCATCAGTGAACCAGGCTTCAATGGTGTTGTTTCCTTTTTGAAGAGTGGCTTTTTTGCAGGTATATTCTCCTATTTTTGTGATTTCATCACCTATTTTCCAGTCATTTTTTGGCAGTTTATCATCAATTAAAAAAGTACGGGATAAAAAATCAATTTGCTTTGTAAAAGTTCCGGTATTGTGGTCTCTGTAAACAATTGCACTGCTACCACTATTAATTACAGTAGTTCCGGTATTGGCATTTTCCTCAGATTTTAATTGGTAAATAGAAATTCCTTTCTGACTCACCAACTCATAATATTTGGGTTTTTCGGTTTTGGTTTTTACTATTTGCCTAACCATGGGGTCATCTATAGATTTTAGTTTTTCTGATAAGTCAATCGTTTCTGAATAAGTAACTTTTAGGGTCTGCCCCGTGCATAAAGTACATATGGCCAAGGTGAATAAAGGGATGATAATGTTTTTCATGATTTAGTATTTATTTTATGAGATACAAAAAGTTAAAATGAGTTTATTCGTAAAAAGATACATAAAAAAATTTTTTTGTTTCATTAACTGGTTCGGGTTTTTGGGAAAGATGTTGTTAAGATTAGGTTAGCATTAAACAGGCTTTTTTTATACCTTCTTCCAATCTGTCTATCTCTTCTTTGGTATTGTAAAAAGCAAATGAAGCCCTTACTGTACCGGGAATTTTAAAATAATCCATAATGGGTTGGGTACAGTGGTGTCCGGTACGTACGGCAATGCCCATTTTGTCCAGAATGGTGCCTATGTCATACGGATGAATATCTTTAATGTTAAAAGAAATAACGGAAGTTTTTTCCGGGCCGGTACCATAAATTTTAAGTCCGTCTGTTTTTAATAACTTTTTTGTAGCATAAGCCAATAATTTCTGTTCATACCCGGCAATGTTTTCCATGCCAATGGCATTGAGGTAATCTAAAGCTGCCCCAAAAGCAATACCGCCACAGACATTGGGGGTGCCGGCTTCAAATTTATGTGGCAAATCGGCATAGGTGGTTTTTTTAAAAGTTACTTCTTTTATCATTTCGCCACCGCCCTGATAGGGTGGTAATTTCTCCAGCAATGTTTCTTTTCCGTATAAAAACCCTATGCCGGTGGGCCCGCACATTTTATGGGCGGAGGCCACGTAAAAATCCACGTCCAAATCTCGGACATCAACCTGTAAATGCGGGGCGGCTTGGGCACCGTCTATCAGAACTTTTGCTCCGGCATCATGAGCCCGGGCTATAATTTCCTTTACAGGATTTATCGTACCCAAAGCATTAGAAATATGGTTAACAACTACTAATTTAGTATTATTGGAAAGCAAATTTTTATAGGCATCCAACTCTAAAGCTCCTTCATCGTTCATAGGAATAACCTTTAAAACCGCCCCTGTTTTCTCGCAAAGCATCTGCCAAGGAACAATATTAGAATGGTGTTCTAATGCGGAAAGGATAATTTCATCGCCTTTTTGCAAGATAGATGTATAACCGTTAGCAACCAGATTAATACCGTGAGTTGTGCCGGAAGTAAAAATAACTTCGCAGGTGTGAGTAATGTTAAAATGAGCCCGTATCTTTTCACGGGCTTGTTCGTAGGCATCCGTAGCTTCCTGACTCAGGGTATGTACGCCGCGGTGTATATTGGCATTGTAGCGTTGGTAATAGTCAATAATTACATCTATAACTTGCCGTGGTGTTTGCGAAGTAGCTGCATTGTCAAAATATACCAGTGGTTGTCCGTACAATTTTTGTTGTAAAATGGGGAAGTCTTTTCGTATTTTATTAATATCAAACATATATTTTTATTAGCCTTGCCTCAGATTAAGAGGCGTTATTGCTATTTTAACTTCAGGAAAACGTTTCCGGAAGGTTAATAACTTTCCTTTTTGGGGAGGATAGAAAATCACCTTTTAGTTAATTTTTCGGATGATGTCACAAATCTACAAAATGCACCACTAAAATTAATTGGGTATTATAGTTTTTTCATCAATTGAAAAAATGAACAAATTTATTTAAGACGATATTGGTTTAAGAGATGTTTTAAATAAATTAATAACCTGAGTTCGATTAATATTGTGATCACAGCTTTCTTTATTTTTGATTAGAAATTTTATGAAATTTTCGAGTAATATCGAGATATTACCAGGAGATTTCGGGAAATTTATGGCAAAAAGAAGAAAGTCTTAACAAGAAACATATATAACACCTCATCTTTGCACTTAAAAACCTTTGAAATATCTTGATATTTCTTCATGCTTTTAAGTACAAATCTAAAGTATTCTATACGTTCTGTGA